>NZ_JBHXFJ010000056.1:38752-53104 GCF_042722465.1 Streptomyces sp. NPDC127098 | reverse complement strand
GTCGGGGGGGCTCTTTTATTTTTATAACACACTGATGGGGGGGGGCGAAAACCCCCCACCCGGGCGCCGGGCCCGGGGCCCCCCCGCCCCCCTCAAGGGCGCGGGGGGCCGCGGCATGTGCGCGCTTGGTCGTGCCCTGTCCCCCCGACGGCGGCACCGTGGGGCAGGATGTGACCATGTCGCATCCCAACGAGCCGGAGGCCGCACGCCCCACCCTCCAGGACGAGGTGGCGGCCGCCGGCAGCGAGCTGATCGGCGGCCCCGCGGGCCGCCGGGCGGTCTCGTACGGCGGCCGATGGACGCCCGTCCGGGTCGTCGCGCTGCTGGCGATCGGGATGTTCGCCCTCGGCCTCATCCAGAAGGCCCCCTGCTACAACGGCGGCTGGCTCTACGGGGCGACCGACCAGTACGTCCACGCCTGTTACTCGGACATCCCGCACCTCTACAACGGCCGCGGCTTCGGTGACGGCCTCATTCCCTACTTCGACCGCATCCCCCTCGAACTCTCCGGCGACAAGGAGTACCTCGAGTACCCGGTGCTCACCGGCCTCTTCATGCAGGTCGCCGCGTGGCTCACCCCCGGCAGCCTCGGGGACGCGGGGCCGGAGCAGCTCTACTGGTTGGTCAACTCCGGCATGCTGATGGTCTGCGCCGTGATCATCGCCGTCTGCGTCACCCGGACCCACCGCAACCGCCCCTGGGACGGGCTGCTGCTCGCCCTCGCACCGGCGCTGGCCCTCACCGCCACGATCAACTGGGATCTGCTGGCCGTCGCCCTCGTCTGCGGTGCGCTGCTCGCCTGGTCCCGCTCCCGGCCACTGATGGCCGGGGTGCTGATCGGGCTGGCCACGGCCGCGAAGTTCTACCCGGTGCTGCTGCTCGGGCCGCTGCTGCTGCTGTGCTGGCGGGCGGGGCGCTGGCGCGAGCTCGGCATCGCGGTGGCCGGCACGGTGGTCTCCTGGCTGGCGGTGAACCTGCCGGTGATGGCGCTCGCTCCCCGAGGGTGGGCCGAGTTCTACCTCTTCAGCGAGGAGCGCCCCGTCGACTTCGGTTCCTTCTGGCTGATCATCGCGCAGCGCGCCGAGATCACCCTGGACTCGGTCAACCTCTATGCCGCCGTGCTGGTCGCGCTGGGCTGCGCCGGCATCGCGATCCTGGCCCTCACCGCGCCGCGCCGGCCGAGGCTGGCCCAACTGGTGTTCCTGGTGGTGGCCCTCTTCGTGGTCACCAACAAGGTCTACTCGCCGCAGTACGTGCTGTGGCTGATCCCGCTGGCCGTGCTCGCGCGGCCACGCTGGCGCGACTTCCTCATCTGGCAGACCTGCGAGGTGCTCTACTTCCTCGGGATCTGGATGTACCTCGCGCACCTCCACGGCGAGGACAACCAGGGTCTGCCTCAGGGCGGCTATCAACTGGCCGTCGTGATCCATCTGTTGGGCACGCTCTACCTCTGCACCCTGGTGGTGCGCGACGTGCTGCGTCCGGAGCACGACATGGTGCGGATCGACGGCTCCGACGACCCGGGTGGCGGCGTGCTGAACGGCGCCCCCGATGTGTTCTCCCTGGCCCCCAGGCAGCCGGCCCCTCGGGCCACCGCCTACGTCGACTGGGGCGTCGCCCCGGGTGCGGACGTTTCACGTGAAACATGAGAGACCGGAACAGCCGGTATCAGTCCTCGCGGATCTCCGCACCCTGTTGCGTTTCCCCGGATTCCGCCGCCTGCTGACCGTACGGCTGCTGTCCCAGTTCGCCGACGGCGTCTTCCAGGTGGGCCTGGCGGCCTATGTGGTGTTCTCGCCCGAACAACAGACGACGTCCGCCGACATCGCGGCCGCCATGGCCGTGCTGCTGCTGCCGTACTCACTGCTCGGCCCCTTCGCCGGGGTGTTGCTCGACCGCTGGCGCCGGCGCCAGGTGCTGCTGCACGGCAATCTGCTCCGCAGCGGCCTCGCGGTCGTCACCTGCGCCCTGGTGCTGGCCGGCGTGCCGGACTGGCTGTTCTACCTGTCCGCGCTCTCGGTCACCGCCGTCAACCGCTTCATCCTGGCCGGCCTCTCCGCCGCGCTGCCGCTCGTGGTGGACGAGAAGCGGCTGGTGATCGCCAATTCGCTCTCGCCGACCGCCGGCACCATCGCCGCCACGATCGGTGGCGGCACCGGCTTCGTGGTCGGCTTCATCGCCCGCACCCAGGGCATGGAGGACGCCCTGGCGCTGGCGTTCGCCGGAACCGTCTATCTCGCCGCCGGTCTGGCCGCCCTCCGCATGAGCGCCACCCAGCTCGGTCCCCGGGGCGGCGAGGCACCCCCCGGCCTGGGCGCGGCAATCGCCTCCACGGCCCGCGGCCTGGTCCGCGGTCTCGGACACCTCGCCCACCGCCCGGCCGCCTCCTGGTCGCTCGGCGCGGTGGGCCTGATGCGGTTCTGCTACGGCTCCCTGCTGGTCATGGTGCTGATGCTCTCCCGCTATGCCTGGGCGGACGGCGACGAGGAACAGGGGATGGCCTGGCTCGGCCTGGTGGTCGGCGCCTCCGCCGCGGGATTCTTCGTGGCGGCCCTCATCACCCCCTGGGCGGTCTCCCGACTCGGCGGCTTCGGCTGGTACGCGGGCTGCGCCGGGCTGGCCGCCGTGCTGGTCCCCTCCCTCGGCTTCTCCTTCCGCCCGGCGCCGATGATGATCGCGGCCTTTCTGTTGGGCCTGGTGACCCAGAGCACCAAGATCGTGACGGACACCGTGGTGCAGTCCTCGGTCGACGACGGCTACCGAGGACGGGTCTTCTCGCTCTACGACATGCTGTTCAACATCGCCTTCGTCGGCTCGGCGGGGTTGTCCGCGCTGATGCTGCCGCTCGACGGCCGCTCCCCGATACTGCTGGCGACCGTCTCCGCGATCTATGCCATCACCGCGCTGATCGTCTCCAGGTTGCGCAGGACGGTCGTTTCACGTGAAACAGTCGAAACGGCGCTCAGCCCTGGGCAGCCCACCAGTCCTTGAGGGCGGCCACCGCGGCCTCGTGACCGAGCGGGCCGTTCTCCAGACGCAGCTCCAGCAGGTGGCGGTATGCCTTGCCGACCTCGGGGCCGGGGCGGATGTCGAGGATCTTCATGATCTCGTTGCCGTCGAGGTCGGGGCGGATGGCGTCCAGCTCCTCCTGCTGCCTGAGCCGCTCAATGCGCTCCTCCAGACCGTCGTAGGCGCGGGAGAGCGCGAGAGCCTTGCGCTTGTTGCGCGTGGTGCAGTCGGAGCGCGTCAGCTTGTGGAGCCGGTCCAGCAGCGGGCCCGCGTCCCGTACATAGCGGCGGACGGCGGAGTCGGTCCACTCACCGGTGCCATAGCCGTGGAAGCGCAGATGCAGTTCCACCAGCCGCGACACGTCCTTGATCATGTCGTTGGGGTACTTGAGCTTGGTCATCCGCTGCTTGGTCATCTTGGCCCCCACCACCTCGTGGTGGTGGAACGAGACCCGACCATCGCCCTCGAAGCGCCGCGTCCGGGGCTTGCCGATGTCGTGCAGCAGGGCGGCCAGGCGCAGCACCAGGTCCGGCCTTCCGCCCTCCAGGGCGATGGCCTGCTCCAGCACGGTCAGGCTGTGCTCGTAGACGTCCTTGTGCCGGTGGTGCTCGTCCCGCTCCAGCCGCAGCGCCGGCACCTCCGGCAGCACCCGCTGGGCCAGACCGGTGTCCACCAGCAGCGAGATCCCCTTGCGGGGGTGGTCGCTGAGCAGCAGCTTGTTCAACTCGTCCCGGACCCGCTCGGCGGAGACGATGTCGATCCGCTCCCCCATGGCCTCCATGGCCGCCCTGACCGGCTCCGCCACCGTGAAGTCCAGCTGGGCGGCGAAGCGCGCGGCCCTGAGCATGCGCAGCGGATCGTCGGAGAAGGAGGCCTCCGGGGTGCCCGGGGTGCGGAGCACCCGACGGGCCAGGTCGGTCAGCCCGTTGTGCGGATCGATGAACTCCTTGCGGGGCAGCGCGACAGCCATCGCGTTGACGGTGAAGTCCCGACGCACCAGGTCCTCTTCGAGAGAATCTCCGTAGACCACCTCGGGCTTGCGGGAGTCCCGGTCGTACGCCTCGGACCGGTAGGTGGTGATCTCCAGCCGGTAGTCACGCGGCGGCTCCCCCCCGGCGGTCGCGGGGGCGCTCTTGCGGCAGCCCACGGTGCCGAAGGCGATACCCACCTCCCAGACGGCGTCCGCCCAGGGCCGGACGATCCGGAGCACGTCCTCCGGACGGGCGTCCGTGGTGAAGTCGAGATCGTTGCCGAGCCGCCCCAGCAGGGCATCCCGTACCGATCCACCGACGAGGGCAAGCGAGAACCCCGCACGCTCGAAGCGCGCGGCGAGATCGTCGGCGACGGGGGACACCCTCAACAACTCCCCCACGGCACGCCGCTGGACCTGGCTCAGCTCCGTCGAGGAGGGCTGGGAGTACGTGTCTTTGCTGTCGTTCGGCACAACAGCACAGGGTACGTGCCCGGCCGCGCCCCCAAGCCCCGGGCGGCCCCCGTCCTCGATGGGCACGGAGGCGGGCAGATCATCGTTACCATGAGGGCGGCTTGGCGGAGACGCGGCACGAATGAGGAACGGGGCTGACGCGTGGCAGAGGTCGCAGGGACGATGTCCTGCACCCGTGCGAACCGGCGGCTGAGCGGGCGGCGCCGCCGGCGGCTGGCCTCCCTGGTCGCCACGATCGCCGCGGTACCGCTGCTGACCGGTCTTGGCCAGGATCCAGCCCAGGCGGCGCCCCACTCCCGTGCCGAGGAGATCGGCACCGGCGACCGCACCGCCACCGTCGCGATCACTCATGTCGACCCGGCGCTGCCCAGCGCCGACGACGACATCACCATCAGCGGCACGATCACCAACGAGGGCGACTCCGCCATCGTGGACAGTTCGGTCGCGGCCCGCCAGGGGGTGCCGCTCTCCAGCCGCAGCGCCATCGACGAATCCGTCTCCAGGACCGGCTTCGACAACGCCTCCGACGGCCAGATAGTGCGCGACCACGGCCAGGACATCGGTGACATCGCCCCGGGGATGTCCCGCACCTTCTCCCTCGAGATCCCGGTCTCCGAACTGGCACTGGGCGAGGACGGTGTCTACCAGCTCGGCGTCACGCTGATCGGCCAGACCGAGAGCGCCCGCTGGAACGACAACCTGGGCATCGGCCGGACCCTGCTGTCCTGGCAGCCCGACGGCCGGAACGAGTCCACCGCCCAGACCGGGCTCACGGTCCTGTGGCCACTGATCTCCGGCACCCACCTCACCGCCCAGACGGGCTCCGACGAGGTGCAGACGCCGGTCTTCCGGGACGACACCCTGCTCGACGAGATCTCGCCCGGCGGCCGGCTGTACCAGATGGTCACCCTGGGCGCCGATCTCCCCGTCACCTGGGTCATCGACCCCGACCTGCTGGCCTCGGTCGACGCCATGCGCGAGGCGTACCAGGTCCCCGGCGAGGACGGGGACCTGGTCAGCGGCACGGGTCAGGAGGAGGCGCGGGCCTTCCTCGCCGAGTTGCGGGACGCCGTGCGCGGCGACGAGGTGGTGGCACTCCCCTTCGCCGACCCCGACCTGGCCTCGCTGGCCCACCGGGGGATGGACGTGCAGGGCGCGCTGGGACAGCTCAGGACCGCCACCGACACGGCGCCGGTCACCATCGAGACCGTGCTCAACACGGAGGTCCGGCTCAACACCCGGATCGCCTGGCCCGTGAACGGCGCCATCGATCCGGACATCGTCTCCGCGGCCACCTCGGCCGGCGCGGACCAGATCATCACCCGCAGCGACAGCCTCCGCAACGGGGACTCCCTCTCCTACACCCCCACCGCGGCCCGTCCCATCGGCGGCGGCACCACCGCCATCGTCGCGGACGAGCGGCTCTCCACCCTCTTCGAGGGCGACATGACCCGGACCGGCAGCGCCTCGCTGGCCGGGCAGGAGCTCCTGGCCCAGACCATGGCGATCAGCCAGCAGGAACCGGGCCTGGAGCGCTCCATCGTCATGGCCCCGCAGCGGATGCCCACCAGCGACCAGGCCGAGGCCATGGCGTCCGCGCTCGCCACCCTGCAGGACCGGGGCGACTGGGTACGCTTCCTCGACCTCTCCGAGGCCGCCGAGGCCACCCCGGACCCCGCCGCCAACCAGCGGGTGCCCTCCGCCGACGCCTACCCCCAGGAGCTCCGCGACCAGGAGCTGCCCACCAGCGCCTTCCAGTCCATGCGGGACACCAAGCGCACCCTGGACGACTTCACGGTGATCCTCACCGAACCGCACCGGGTCACCGTGCCCTTCGGGAACGCGATCCACCGCGAGATGTCCGCCTCCTGGCGCGGCAGCCAGCAGGCGGCCGCCGACTTCCGGAGCCGGGTACAGGGCGAGATCACCGGCCTCACCCAGCAGGTCCACCTGATCCCCAAGGCCGACATCACCCTCTCCGGCCGCAGCGCCACCATCCCCGTCACGGTCCAGAACAACCTGGTGCAGGACGTGCAGGGGCTCGTGCTACGGCTCGACTCGAGCCGCAGGCTCGGCCTGGAGGTCGGTGAGGCCCAGCCCGTCGTGATCGGCAGCGGGCACAGCCAGTCTGTCAAGTTCTCCACCACCGCCAACGCCAACGGCCCGGTCAGCCTGACCGCGCAGCTCTACACGGCCGACGGCAAGCCCTACGGGGAGCCCATGCGCTTCCAGGCCGACGTCACGTCCATCACCTCCCAGGTGATGATGGTGATCGCCGGCGGCCTGCTGCTCGTGGTACTCGCCGGCATCCGGATGTACACCCAGCGCAAGCGCGCGGCCGGGGCGCAGGACGAGGACGAGGACGAGGAGCCCGAGGAGGTGCTGGTCGAGGCGTCCGCGGACTCCTCCCGGGGTGAGAGCACCGCCGACACCGGTGCACGCGGCGGCGCCACCTCCTCCGTGGGTGAGAAGCTGGACCCCGGCACATGAGCCGCCAGCCGGAGGGGCCGGCCCGTGAATCCTTGAGGTGGGGTAGCGATGCAAGCGCCGTACGACCGTGATCGCGGCCAGGCGCCGGGTGGCAGCGATCCGTCCGGCTGGCAGGGCGATCAGCACGGCCAGCCCGGTCCCCAGGGCGCCCAGGCCCCCCAGGGTTACCCCGAGGGCTACGACCCCGCCGCCTACCACCACCAGCAGCAGCACCAACCACAGCACCAACCACAGCAGCCGTACGGCGGGCAGCCCCAGGCGCCCGGCGGCTACGGCTCCCCCTACGGCCAGCAGCAGGGCGGCTACCCACCGGCCCCACAGCAGCAGCACCAGCACCAGCACCAGCCGCACCCGCAGCAGCAGGGCTACGGCCAGCAACCCCAGCAGTGGGCCCCCGGCGGCTCCTACCAGGACCAGGGCGGTTACGGCGGCACCGAGGGACTGACCGGCCAGCCGGGCCAGCAACCCCGAGGGGCCGCCGACGACGACGCCTTCGCCTACCTCTTCCGCGATCAGCAACAGGCCGCCCCACGGCAGCAGAACCGGCCACAGGCCCCGTCCGGCCCCCAGCCGAGCCCGCAGCCGGCGCCCGCCGAGGCGGCGCCCACGCCGCCGCCACCGCCCGCCGCCTCCGCCAAGCGCCAGGGACGCGCCGCCAGCCTGCTGAAGTCGAGCGCCGTCATGGCCGCCGGCACCCTCGTCTCCCGGATCACCGGCTTCGTCCGGCAGCTGGTCACCGTGGCCGCCCTCGGCGCGGCCGTCCTCGGCGACACCTACACCGTCGCCTGGGCCCTGCCCTCGATGATCTACTTCCTGATCATCGGCGGTGGCCTCAACTCCGTCTTCGTGCCGCAGCTCGTGCGCGCCATGAAGAACGACCCGGACGGCGGCGACGCCTACGCCAACCGACTGCTCACCGTCGTCATGGCGGCCCTCGCCGCCCTGGTCATCGCCGGCATGCTGGCCGCCCCGCTGCTGGTCAGCATGCAGTCGCCCTCGATCGCCGACGACCCGGCCGCCAACGAGGTGACCGTCACCTTCGCGCGGTACTTCCTGCCGACCATCTTCTTCACCGGCGTCTACACGGTGATCGGGCAGATCCTCAACGCCCGCGACCACTTCGGACCGATGATGTGGACCCCGGTCCTCAACAACATCGTCGTCATCTTCACCTTCGGGATGTTCCTCTGGGTCTACGGCACCCAGGACAGCTCGGGCCTCACCGAGGACACCATCAGCGCCGAGGGGGTCCGGCTGCTGGGCGTGGGCACCCTCCTCGGCCTCGTCGTCCAGGCCGGCGCCATGATCCCCTACCTGCGCGCCGCCGGCTTCCGCATCCGTCCCCGCTTCGACTGGCGCGGCCACGGCCTCGGCAAGGCCGCCACCATGGCCAAGTGGACGGTCTTCTTCGTACTGGCCAACCAGGCCGCCCTGCTGGTCGTCACCCAGCTCTCCACCGCGGCCGGCCAGCGCGCCGCCGACGCCGGCTTCGAGGGCACCGGCTTCATCGCCTACAACAGCACCCTGCTGATCTGGCAGATGCCCCAGGCCATCATCACCGTCTCGGTGATGGCGGCCCTGCTGCCCAGGCTCTCCCGCTCCGCGGCCGACGGCGACACCGCCGCGGTCCGCGACGACCTGTCCCACGGCCTGCGCACCTCGGCCGTGGCCATCGTCCCCATCGCCTTCGCCTTCGTGGCCCTCGGCCTCCCGATGTGCACCCTGCTCTTCGGCTCGGGCGGCGATGAGAGCGCCCGCTCCTTCGGCTACATCCTCATGGCCTTCGGCCTCGGCCTCATCCCCTACTCCGCCCAGTACGTCGTGCTGCGCGCCTTCTACGCCTACGAGGACACCCGCACCCCCTTCTACAACACGGTGATCGTCTCGATCGGCTGGATCGTCCTGTCCCTGATCAGCTACGCGATCCTCCCCGACCGCTGGGTCGTCGCCGGCATCGCCTTCAGCTACGGCATCGCCTACGCCCTGGGCGTCGGCATCGCGTGGCGCCGGCTCCGCCTCCGGCTGCGCACCGATCTGGACGGCGCCCGCATCGTGCGGACCTACATCCGGCTCTCCGGCGCCAGCGTCCCCGCGGCCCTGCTCGGCGGCGCCGCCGGTTTCGCCCTGCTGCGCGCCCTCGGCACCGGCCTGATCGGCTCCCTGGCCGCCCTCACGGTGGGCGGCGCGGTCCTGCTGGCCGTCTTCTACCTCGCGGCCCGCCGGATGCGTGTCGAGGAGCTCACGGGCCTCGTGGGCATGGTTCGCTCCCGGCTCGGCCGCTGATCGGCCCATCTCATGCTGTTCCCACACGAAGATCCCCGGCGTCCGCCGGATCATCGCAGGCTGGGCCCGGTGGCGACACCGTTCGGCCACACGCCGTACAACCTCCGCCCGTACTCACATGTCGTGCAGGGTGGCGGACTACCGGCACAATGAATCTGGCAGTGTCAATAGCCCACAGCCGAGAACGGGGAGGCGGAACCCACGGTGGCCGAACGGAGCACGGCGACTAGCCCTCCACAGCAACCGGCGAGCACCGAGCACGCCACGGACGCCGAGAGCGCCGAGAAGGCGGACACCACGACGATCGCCCTGACAACGGGATCGGGTGCCACGGCGGCGAAGGCGGACCAGGCGAGCAAGGAGAGAGCCGAGCGGCCCCGAACGGTCGAGCTGCACAGTGGTCACCGCCTCGCCAAGCGCTACCGACTCGAGGAGTGCATCACCCGACTTGACGGCTTCAGCAGCTGGCGTGCGGTGGACGAGAAGCTGCGGCGCGCGGTGGGCGTCCACGTCCTCCCGGCCGACCACGAGCGGGCGCCCAAGGTGCTCGCCGCGGCCCGCGCGGCGGCGCTGCTCGGCGACCCCAAGTTCGTCCAGGTCCTCGACGCCGTCGAGGAGCACGGGCTGGTCCACGTCATCCACGAGTGGCTGCCCGACGCCACCCCGCTCAGCACCGTCCTCGCCAGCAGCTCCCTCAACGCCCACGAGGCATACGCGCTCGCCAGCCAGGTCGCCCAGGCCATGGCCGCCGCCCATCGCAAGGAGCTGGCCCACCTCCGGCTCACCCCCGCCACCGTGCTGCGCACCGGCCCCGGCCAGTTCCGCATCCGCGGCCTCGCCGTCGACGCCGCGCTGCGCGGCATCACCTCGGACACCCCCAAGCGCACCGACACCGAGGCCATCGGCGCGCTGCTCTACGCCGCGCTGACCCAGCGCTGGCCCTACTCCGAGGGGGCCTACGGCCTCAGCGGCGTCGCGGGGCTCAGCAAGGGCTCCCGGGACTCCCTGGTCACCCCGGACCAGCTCCGCGCCGGAGTGCACCGCGGGCTCTCGGAGATCGCCATGCGAGCCCTGGTCAACGAGGGCGCCACGGCGACCAGCCAGAAGCCACCCTTCACCAGCCCCGAGGAGATCGGGCAGGCGCTGGGGGAGTTGCCTCGGATCCGCCCCCCGGAGGACACCCCGACCGGCATCGCCGGCTTCCAGCGCACCACCTACCAACGCGGCACCCTCGCCAACAACCGCCCGCTGCCATCCACCGCGGCACGCCCGCCAGCGCCCCCGGAGCCGGCCCTGCCCGGCCGCACCGGCGCCGCCCTCAAGTGGGGCGTCTCGGCCCTGCTGATCGCCGCCCTCGGCCTGGGCAGCTGGCAGCTGGCCGACGCGCTGCTGAAGGGCGACAACCCGCCGCCCGAGACCTCCGACCCCACCGGCCCCGCCGTCCAGGAAGAGGAGACCGAGCCGCCGGCGCCCGAGCCGGTCACGGTGTCCGACGTCGTCGAGTTCAACCCCGGTCCCGGCGGCAACAGCCAGAACCCGGAGATGGTCCCCAACGTCTTCGACGGCGACCCCGACACCATCTGGCAGACCAACCACTACGTCGGCGCCGGCTTCGGCAACCTCAAGGAGGGCCTGGGCCTCGTCCTCGACCTCGGCGAGCCGCAGACCGTCAGCTCCCTCACCGTCAACGCGGTGGGCGACACCCCCCTGCAGTTCCGGGTCGCCGACCCCGACGTGACCGACATGCCCACCGCGCTCGACGACTTCTCCACGGTCGCCGAGGGCACCGGCGAGGACCTCACGCTCACGGCCGAGGAACCAATCGAGACACAGTTCGTGCTCGTCTGGCTAACCGACCTGCCCGTCGGTGACGATGGCAAATATCGTGGCCGCATCGCCGAGATCTTCGTATCAGGCTGACCGCGCGGCCCCGACCCGAGGGCCCGCGGCCGCCATCCGGCGACCACCGACCACAACGACGGCAGAGCAGGCACAGAGGGGAGGGCCCGGCGTGGGCAGACGCGTGCCGGAGGGGCCGGCCGTCGACTCCGACGACGAACTACTGGCTCGGCACGCCGCAGGCGATCCCGACGCCTTCTCGGAGCTGGTCCGCCGCCACCGGGACCGGCTCTGGGCCGTAGCCCTACGGACCCTCGGGGACCGCGAGGAGGCGGCCGACGCCCTCCAGGACGCCTTCGTCTCGGCCTACCGCGCCGCACACACCTTCCGCGGCCAGGCGGCCGTCACCACCTGGCTGCACCGGATCACCGTCAACGCCTGCCTGGACCGCATCCGTCGGGCCAACAGCCGCAAGACCGCGCCCATGCCGGAGCCAGAGCGCCTCGAGGACCTGCTGGAGCCGCACGAGTCGGCCGCCGCCCCCGCCGAGCGCCAGGACCTCCGTCGCGAGCTGCGCACCGCCCTGGACGAGCTACCGGCCGAGCAGCGGGCCGCGCTGGTCCTCGTCGACATGCAGGGCTATCCCGTGGCCGAGGCCGCACGCATCCTGGACACCCCCGTCGGCACCATCAAGAGCCGCTGTGCCCGCGGCAGAGCCCGGCTCCTGCCTCTGCTACGCCACCTCCGTCCCCGCGCCTCCGATGACGAGGGTCCCCCCGAGAGGAACCAGTCACCGGACACATCCGTCCCACCTCCAAGGAAGACGGGCGAAATCAGGAGAGCCAGGCGGGGAGGAGGCGGAAGCTCATGAACAACACTCACCCGGACCCCGCCGAGATCGCGGCACTCGACGAGGACCTACTGAGCGAGCCCGAGGCCGATGCCCTACGGGACCACCTCGCCGGCTGCGCCTCCTGCGCCGAGATCCACGCCGACCTCCTCGCCCTCCGCGAAGAGCTCAGGGCACTCCCCGCGCCCTCCATCCCCGACGATGTCGCGGCCCGCATCGACGCGGCCCTCGCCGCCGAAGCCGCCGCCGTTTCACGTGAAACAGAAGAGCCCGAGCCGGCGGAACGTGAAACAGAGCAGCCGACGGCGACGCCCCTTCCCGTGCCCCGGCCCCGCTGGCCCCGCATGGCCCTGGCCGCCGTGGGAGCCATCGTCGCGGTGGGGCTCGGCGCCCTCCTCACCCAGCCCTTCATCAGCCAGTCCACGCAGCAGGATGGGGCCGCCAGCGCCGAGGAAGCCGACGAGGACGCCGCCGCCCTGGCTACGGAGCCCCTGGAGGATCAGGTCAGGGAGCTCCTCGCCGAGACGGAGGACGCGCCCGGCACCCTGTCCACGATGGAGGGCACGGAGGGGGGTCTCGCCGATCCCTCACCGGAGAGCGCCAGCGGCGCGGAGGAGCCGTCCGAGGGCGCCGAAGATGAGTCCGGGGCGGTGACGCCCCAGGAGGCGGAGCCAGTGACGGATGTGCCCTCGTGCGTGGAGGACGCCATCGGCCGGCAGGAGGCCCCCCTGGCCGCCGAGGAAGAGGACTACGGAGGCGTCGACGCCTATCTGGTGGTCTTTCGGCACACCGCCGACCCCGAGCGGGTGGACGCCTACGTGGTGGACGCCGACTGTGTCAGCGCCACCCCGCCGGCCTCGGGCGAGATCCTGGTCCAGCAGAGCTACCCGCTGGAGTAGCCCCGGGTCTTCCTGCCGGGAATGTCTGGGACCCTAGGATCCGTTACTGGACTGAGGGTCTCCACCGAGCCCCGGCCGTCCCATCCGAGACAAGGAAGATTCCCGTGAGCGACGTCCGCAACGTGATCATCATCGGCTCCGGACCCGCGGGCTATACCGCCGCGCTCTACACCGCACGTGCATCGCTCAACCCGCTGGTCTTCGAAGGGGCGGTCACCGCGGGCGGCGCCTTGATGAACACCACCGAGGTGGAGAACTTCCCCGGCTTCCGGGACGGGATCATGGGCCCGGACCTGATGGACAACATGCGGGCCCAGGCCGAGCGCTTCGGCGCCGAGCTGATCCCCGACGACATCGTCGAGGTCGACCTCAGCGGGGAGATCAAGAAGGTCACCGACACGGCCGGCACGGTGCACCAGGCGCGGGCGGTCATCGTGACCACCGGCTCCCAGCACCGCAAGCTGGGGCTGCCGGGCGAGGACGAGCTCTCCGGTCGGGGCGTCTCCTACTGCGCCACCTGTGACGGCTTCTTCTTCAAGGAGCACGACATCGCCGTCATCGGCGGCGGCGACACGGCGATGGAGGAGGCCACCTTCCTGAGCCGCTTCGCCCGCACGGTCACCATCGTCCACCGCCGGGACACCCTGCGAGCCTCCAAGGCCATGCAGGAGCGGGCCTTCGCCGACCCCAAGATCAAGTTCATCTGGGACAGCGAAGTCTCCGAAATCCACGGCACGGACGGCAAGCTCTCCGGGCTGACCCTCCGCAACACCCGCACCGGCGAGACCTCCGCCCTCCCGGTGACCGGTCTCTTCGTCGCCATCGGGCACGACCCGCGAGTGGAGCTGTTCAAGGGTCAGCTGGAGCTGGACGCCGAAGGCTACCTGCGGGTGGAGTCGCCGACGACCCGCACCAACCTCCCCGGCGTCTTCGCCGCCGGCGATGTCGTGGACCACAGCTACCGCCAGGCCATCACCGCCGCCGGCACCGGCTGCTCCGCCGCGCTCGACGCCGAGCGGTACCTGGCCGCCCTGGCCGATGCCGAGAACATCACCTCGGACGTCCAGGTCTGACGGCCACCCCAGCCACCATCCCCCGACTTCACCCACGACCCCCCACCGACACGCAACACGAGCTAAGGAGAAGCACCATGGCCGGTGCCACCGTAACCGCCACCGACGCCGACTTCGAGGAGAAGGTCCTCAAGAGCGACAAGCCGGTGCTGGTCGACTTCTGGGCCGAGTGGTGCGGTCCCTGCCGCATGATCGCCCCCTCCCTTGAGGCGATCGCCGCCGAGCACAAGGACAAGATCACCATCGTCAAGCTCAACATCGACGAGAACCCGGCCACGGCGGCTCGCTACGGGATCATGTCCATCCCGACCATGAACGTCTACCAGAACGGCGACGTCGTGAAGACCATCGTCGGCGCCAAGCCGAAGGCCGCGCTGGAGCGCGACCTCAGCGACTACCTCTGATCGGCACGGCATCTGATCGATGACGGAGGGCCCTGCGGCGGGAAGGGACAACAGACCCCCC
>NZ_JBHXFJ010000056.1:0-38742 GCF_042722465.1 Streptomyces sp. NPDC127098 | reverse complement strand
TTTTTCTTCTACTTTTTCACTTTCTTCGGCCCTTTTTTTGTTTGGTTGGTGGCGGGCGTTTTTGTTCCCTCACCCCCCCCCCCGCCCCTCCGTCATGTCCGCGGATCCCAGACCCGCTAGGACGGGTGGAAAGCCGGCCTTGCCTTGGCGCCGGCCAACAGCCGGTCCAACGCCAACTCCATGTCGGCACGCCAGGAGACCGCGCGCCGGAGCTCAAGTCGCAACCGAGGAAAGGCGGGATGGGGCCGCGCTGTCTCGAAACCCACCGCCCACAGATACTCCGCCGGCAGCACGCAGCGTGGCTGCTCCCAGCGCGCGTCCCCGAAGGCCTCGATCGCCCGGATCCCTCGGCCCAACAGATCCTTGGCCATCGACTGAACCAGGACCCGTCCCAGTCCCTGATGCTGAGAGCCGGGTACGATCCGGGCCGTGATCAGTTGGACGGCATCGGGGGACACCGGGCTCGTGGGGAAGGCGCTGCCCCTGGGCACATAGGCCGGCGGGGCGTAGAGCACGTAGCCCACCGGTCGCCCATCCACATAGACGAGGCGGCCGCAGGAGCCCCACTCCTCCAACACGGTCGAGATCCAGGACTTCTTCTCCGACTCCGAGCGGCCGGTGCGCTCCGCGTCGCGGCCGCTCACCGGGTCCAATTCCCAGAAGACACATGCCTGGCAGCTGGACGGCAGATCCGCAAGGTTGTCCAGTGTGAGCGGCACAAGCTGACGCCCCATGGAGCCCATCGTATCCATGGGGCGTCAGAGGTGATCGAAGGTCCGACCCGACTCCAGGTCAGCCAGCCGTCTCTGTCTCCTGCTCCGGCGCGTCAGCCCGGATCTTGTCGAGCACGGGGCCCTCGCCGGGAGCCAGCTGGGTCAGGATGCGCTCCAGGTCCTCCATCGAGGCGAACTCGACGACGATCTTCCCCTTCTTCTGCCCCAGGTCGACCTTCACCCGGGTCTCGAAACGGTCCGAGAGCCGATTCGCCAGGGAGTCGAGGGCGGGGGAGATCCGCCGGCCGGCGCGCGGCCCCCGAGAACGGGCACCGTTCTTCTTGAGGGCGGAACCCTGGAGCATCACGATCTCCTCGATCGCCCGCACCGAAAGCCCCTCGGCCACGATCCGCTGAGCCAACCGCTCCTGCTCCTCGGCATCCTCCACCGACAGCAGCGCCCGTGCATGCCCAGCCGAGAGAACCCCGGCGGCCACCCGCTGCTGCACCCGGGGGGAGAGCCGAAGCAGCCGAAGGGTGTTGGAGACCTGCGGCCGCGACCGACCGATCCGGTCGGCCAACTCATCGTGGGTGCACTTGAAGTCCCGCAGCAACTGGTCGTAGGCAGCAGCCTCTTCCAACGGATTGAGCTGGGCCCGGTGCAGGTTCTCCAGCAGGGCGTCGAGGAGCATCTTGTCATCCTCGGTGGCCCGGACAATCGCCGGAATCGCCTCCAGGCCGGCCTCACGGCAGGCCCGCCAGCGTCGCTCGCCCATGATGAGCTCATAGCGCTCCGGCCCCAACTGCCGGACCACGACGGGCTGGAGCAGCCCCACCTCTTTGATGGAGGTCACCAGCTCGGTCAGCGCGTCCTCGTCGAAGACCTCACGAGGCTGCCGCGGGTTGGGGGTGATGAACTCCAGCGGCAGCTCGGCGAAGTGCGCCCCAGCGACCTCCTGGGGTGGCGCCTCGACCCCGGCCGCCACCGCCTCGGCCACCGACGCGGAGTCCGCCGTTTCACGTGAAACGCCGTTCTGCCCCTCGCCCGCCGAGAACGCACCAGCCGTCGGAACGGCCAGCCCGCGGTCTGGATTCAGCGACGGCACCGCGCCCGGCGATGTCGAGGCGCCAGGCTCCGCCTCGATGTCGTCGGCGCCCCTGGGGGCCGCCGGAATCAGGGCGCCGAGCCCACGGCCTAGTCCCCTGCGTCGTTCGCTCACTGTGTCCCCTCCACCGGGCCGCGCTGCTCCTGCTGCGGCAGTACATGCTGAGACGTCACGCCCCGCAGGGCGATTTCCCGGGCCGCCTCCAGGTAGGAGAGCGATCCGCTGGATCCCGGGTCATAGGTCAGAACGGTCTGCCCATAGCTCGGCGCCTCCGAGATCCGCACCGAGCGCGGGATGTTGGTCCGCAGCACCTCGGTGCCAAAGTGGCTCCGGACCTCCTCGGCGACCTGCGAGGCAAGCCGGGTGCGTCCGTCATACATCGTGAGAAGGATCGTCGAGACGTGCAGCTCCGGGTTGAGGTGGCCCCGCACCAGCTCGACGTTGCGCAGCAGCTGTCCCAGTCCCTCCAGCGCGTAGTACTCGCACTGGATGGGGATGACCACCTCGGCGCCGGCGACCAGGGCGTTGACCGTCAGCAGGCCCAGCGACGGCGGGCAGTCGATGAAGACATAGTCCAGTGGCTGCTCGTAGGAGCTGATCGCCCGCTGCAGCCGGCTCTCCCGAGCCACCACCGACACGAGCTCGATCTCCGCGCCGGCCAGGTCGATGGTGGCGGGGGCGCAGAACAGGCCCTCCACATCGCGCACCGGCTGAACCACCTCGGAGAGCGGCCTGCTCTCGATCAGCACGTCATAGATCGAGGGAACCTCGGCGTGGTGGTCGATGCCCAGCGCGGTGGAGGCATTGCCCTGGGGATCGAGGTCGATCACCAGGACACGGGCGCCGTGCAGAGCCAGCGACGCCGCGAGGTTCACCGTCGTGGTGGTCTTGCCGACACCCCCCTTCTGGTTGGCGACGACCATGACCCGCGTCTGCTCCGGCCGGGGCAGACTGCCACCGGCTCGATACATGGCCTCGACCGCCTGCTGGGCCGCCCTGCCAGGCAGGGCTCCTGCGGGAGGCGGCGCACTGGGGGCGATGTCGACCGCTCCCCCGGGGGCGTCCGCCGATTCGGACCGAGGGCCGGGCACGGGATCGGCCGTCGGTCCAGCGATATTGGCGTCGGACCGCAATGGTTCACTCTCCTCGACACGCGCAGCCTTCGTGAGATCAAAGCCTGCCATGTCCCGAGGGGTATCAACCACCGAGGCGGGATTACGTGTGGATAGCTGGCCCTCTGTGGATACCGTCGCCCCCCGCGCGGGTGAAGGGCGGGGGGTTCGGCGGTCACGCGGCTCGGCGGCCGCACGTCCACGATTGATGATTCCTTGCAGCAGCGAGCGGCGTTTCACGTGAAACACGATGCCTACGGCCGCCAGGGCCGGCCGTAGGACACTCCGCCTCAGGGATATTTTCCGCTCTTTGGCCGTGCGGCGGGGGCTGCGCGCCTCGGCACGGAAGGCCGGTGCGAAGGGTCAGCGCGGTCCCCGGCCGGCTCGGCCGGCCCGCCGGGCGGCCTTCGCCCGCTTGGCGGCGAACCGCACACCGCCCGGGCTCTCACCGACCTCCACCCGCACCACCGTGGCCGGGGGGTCCACCACATCGGCGCCGACATGCAGGACCTCGCTCCGGACGACGCCGAGCTTGCTCAGGGCGGCGCGGGCCCCCTTGAGCTCCTGCTCGGCCGTGTCGCCCTTGAGCGCGAGCATCTCGCCATAGGGACGCAGCAGCGGGACCCCCCAGCCGGCCAGCCGGTCGAGCGGGGCCACCGCCCGTGCCGTCACCACATGCACCGGGGGGAAGGTGTTCAGTACCTCCTCGGCCCGGCCGCGCACGACGCTCACCTGCTCCTCGAGGCCCAGCAGCTCCACCACCTCCTGGAGGAAGGTGGTGCGTCGCAGCAGCGGCTCGAGCAGGGTGATGCGGAGATCCGCCCGGACCAGTGCCAGCGGAATGCCCGGGAGCCCGGCACCGGACCCCACGTCGCAGACGGTCACTCCTGTGGGAACGACCTCGGAGAGCACCGCGCAGTTGAGGAGATGGCGCTCCCAGATCCGGGGCACCTCACGAGGACCGATCAGCCCCCGCCGGACCCCCGTCTCGGCGAGCAACTCGGCGTAGCGCACGGCGTCCGGCAACCGGTCCCCGAAGACGGCGCCGGCCGCCTCCGGGGGAGGAGGCGGCCCTGCTGGCAGATCCTGGTTCACGGCAGGACGACCACGCGGCGCTGCGGCTCCTCGCCCTCAGACTCGCTACGCAGCCCGGCCGCGGCCACCGCGTCGTGCACCACCTTGCGCTCGAAGGGCGTCATCGGCTTGAGCTTGACCGCCTCGCCGCTGTCCCGCACCTGCTGCACCGTCTCCTGGGCCAGCGCGGTCAGCTTCTCGCGCTTGCGGGCCCGGTGCCCGGCGATGTCCAGCATCAGCCGGCTGCGCTCGCCGGTCTCCCTGAGCACGGCGAGCCGGGTGAGCTCCTGCAGTGCCTCCAGCACCTCGCCGTCCCGGCCGACCAGCTTCTGCAGATCGCGGGACGGCCCGTCGGCGATGACGGACACGGCCGCGCGGTCCCCCTCGACGTCCATGTCGATGTCCCCGTCGAGGTCCGCGATGTCGAGCAGCCCCTCGAGGTAGTCCGCCGCGATCTCGCCCTCCTGCTCCAGGCGGGTGAGGCCATCGGCGTCCTGGGGGGCTGCCGACGCGGTGGAGGTGGTGTCCGTCACGGGTGGGACTCCTTCTTACTTCTTGCTGTTCGCGGACGGCTTGCTTGGCTTGCCCGACTGGGACTTCTTGGGCTGCTGCCCCTCTGGCTTGCTGCCCTGCGCGGGACGCTGCGGCTGCTGGCCGCCACCCGACTGACGCTGCGACTTGCTCTGCCGCTTGGGCTGGGTCCTGGCGGCACGGGCGGCCTCGGTGGTCTTCTTCGCGTCGGTCTGCACCGGCTCCTCCGCCAGCTTGCCCTTCTTCCGCAGGCGCTCCTGGCGCTCCTTGTAGGCAAGGCTGCCGGGGGTGGGGTTCCGCGCGATCACGTACATCTGCTGACCCATGGACCAGACGTTGGTGGTGAGCCAGTAGATCAGGACGCCGACCGGGAAGTTGATGCCGAAGACGGCGAACATGAGCGGGAAGATGTACATCAGCATCTTCTGCTGGTTCATGAACGGCGTCTTGACGTCGAGGTTGACGTTCTTCGTCATCAGCTGGCGCTGGGTGAAGAACTGCGACGCCGACATCAGGATGATCATGATGATCGTGACGGTGCGCACCGTGCCCAGGGAGGCGCCGAGCTCGGCGACCTTGCTGGCACTGTCCATGAAGCGGGTCGCGATGGGGGCGCCGAAGATCGTGGCGGAACGGGCGCTGTCCACCTGGTCCGCGTTGAGCACACCGACGGTCTGGTTGTTGGCGATGTGGCTCAGGGTCTGGAAGAGCGCGATGAAGAACGGCGACTGCGCGAGGATCGGCAGGCAGCTGGCCAGGGGGTTGGTGCCCGTCTCCCGGTACAGCTTCATCATCTCTTCGGACTGACGCTGCCGGTCGTTCTTGTAGCGCTCCTGGATCTTCTTCATCTGTGGCTGGAGCGCCTGCATGTTCCGGGTCGACTTGATCTGCTTGACGAACAGCGGGATCAGGGCGATCCGGATCACGATCACCAGAGAGACGATCGACAGACCCCAGGCCCAACCGCTGTCCTCGTCGAACACCAGGCTGTACAGCCGGTGGAACTGGACGATGATCCAGGACACCGCGATATAGAGGGGACTGAGGATCGTATTGATCGTGTCCACGGGTCAGGCTCCTTGGGCATGATGGGGGGCACCCCCGGGCGAGGCGTGGGAAAGCGTCCTGTCGTGCCGCAGCCGGTCACGCAGCCGCCGGTGCCACACCGGACGCTTCCGAGGAGGAACGTGATCGACTCCACCGGGCGACCAGGGGTTGCAGCGCAGGATGCGCCAGACGGTCAGTGCCGTCCCCTTGATCGCGCCGTGCCGGTCGATGGCGCCATACCCGTAGTGGGAGCATGACGGATAGTAACGGCATACGGGGCCGAGTAGCGGGCTGATGGTCCACTGGTACAGCTTGATCAGCAGCAGCAGCGGGTACTTCACGTCCGTACCCCTCCCAGCAGCCGCTCCAGTGCGGCATCGAGGTCCCGGGCCAGCTGATCGTAGGTCGCACCGTCCGCACCAGGCAGGGCCCGCACGACAACCAGGCTACCGGGGGGCAACCCGGACAGCCGATCCCGGACCAGGTGCCGCAGCCGGCGCTTCACACGGTTCCGGGCCACGGCGTTCCCCACGGCCTTGCTCACGACGAAACCCGCACGCGGCGGCAGAGGGGTCTCTGCCGCCGGGTGCGGGTCCTTACCGCCGCTCAGATGGACGACGAGGTGCGGGCGCCCGGCCCGGCGCCCCCGGCGCACCGCGGTCGCGAAGTCCTCGCGCCGCCTCAGCCGGTTCTCGGAGGGCAGCACCGCATGGACCTGTGGTCAGTCAGCTCAGGCCGACAGACGAGCGCGGCCCTTGTTACGGCGGCTGGCGATGATGGCGCGGCCGGCACGCGTCCGCATCCGCAGCCGGAAGCCGTGGGTCTTGGCCCGGCGCCGGTTGTTCGGCTGGAAAGTGCGCTTGCTCACTCGGGGGCTCCAGAAGATCTTCGGTGTTCGGCACGGCGGCCGAAACGGGAGGTGGTCCGCCGACAGCTGTCACCGTGCGCCCGCGAGGAGCTCGCATCGCCCGAGTCAGCCGCCATCGCAGCGCATCGGTGAGGCTCACCTCAGAGGAGCGGCCATCGGAGGCAGGCGGCAGCAGCCGTCGACGACTCGACCTGGCAACGGTACGCGCGAGGCGTCCCACAGGTCAAACCCGGACGGCGCATCCTCGTACACACCCTGTGGACAACGACTTGATGTGCGCGCGCCGCGCTGACTACCGTGGCTTAACTCGGGATTCTTTCCCGAACGCACCCGCCCAATCGCCCCCCGGAGTCACAGCACACCCACGGGCGCCGATCAACGCCAGCGCCACCCCTGCGAGTGAGAGAGCGTGCCTCGTGGCTGACCTTCCCGCTGATCTTGCCGCGGTCTGGCCTCGCGCGCTCACCGCGATGCTCTCGGACGACCAGCGTCTCGAGCCCAAGGACCACCGCTGGCTGCAGGACTGCCAGCCGCTCGCCCTGGTCTCGGGCACCGCCCTGCTCGGCGTGCCCAACGAGTACGCGAAGAGCGTGCTCGAAGGTCGGCTGGCCCCGCTGATCGGGGACGTGCTCAGCCGCGAGTGCGGGCAGCCGATCCGGCTGGCCATCACCGTCACCGCGCCGCCGCCCTCCCCCGTGCCGCAGCCGCGCGCCGAGCCCGTCGAGCAGCTTCCGCCGCCGCGGGCCCACGATCCCTACCAGGGCGGCGAGGGGTACCCCGGCCACGAGCGGCCCTCCGCCAGGCCCGCCTACCCCGACCACCCGCGCGCCCCGCGCCCCACCGACCAGTCGGCGGGCTGGCGGCAGCCGCACCCCGGGCACGCGGGGCACTCCGGATACCCCTATGCCCGGCAGGAGACGTTCGAGGCACCGGAGCCCGAGCGCCCGCCCGTCCCCGTCGGCCGGCCGCCGGCGCCCGCGGCGTCGAGCGGCGGTGCCCCCGAGCCGACCGCGCGGCTGAACCCCAAGTACCTCTTCGACACCTTCGTCATCGGCGCCTCCAACCGGTTCGCGCACGCGGCCGCGGTGGCCGTCGCCGAGGCGCCGGCCAAGGCGTACAACCCGCTCTTCATCTACGGCGAGTCGGGCCTCGGTAAGACGCACCTGCTGCACGCCATCGGCCACTACGCGCGGAGCCTCTACCCCGGCACCCGGGTGCGGTACGTGAGCTCGGAGGAGTTCACCAACGAGTTCATCAACTCCATCCGGGACGGCAAGGCGGACGCGTTCCGCAAGCGCTACCGGGACATGGACATCCTGCTGGTCGACGACATCCAGTTCCTCGCCAGCAAGGAGTCCACCCAGGAGGAGTTCTTCCACACCTTCAACACCCTGCACAACGCCAACAAGCAGATCGTGCTCTCCTCCGACCGGCCGCCCAAGCAGCTGATCACCCTGGAGGACCGGCTCCGCAACCGCTTCGAATGGGGCCTGATCACCGACGTCCAGCCACCCGAGCTCGAGACGCGCATCGCGATCCTCCGCAAGAAGGCCGTGCAGGAGCAGCTCAACGCCCCGCCCGAGGTGCTGGAGTTCATCGCGTCCCGGATCTCGCGCAACATCCGCGAGCTGGAGGGCGCGCTGATCCGGGTCACGGCCTTCGCCAGCCTCAACCGGCAGCCGGTGGACCTGGGGCTCACCGAGATCGTCCTCAAGGACCTGATCCCCGGCGGCGAGCACGCGACGCCGGAGATCACCATCGACGCCATCGTCTCAGCGGTGGCGGAGTACTTCGGGCTCACGGTCGAGGACCTGATCGGCTCCTCACGCAGCCGGATCCTGGTCACCGCCCGGCAGATCGCCATGTACCTGTGCCGGGAGCTCACCGACCTCTCGCTGCCCAAGATCGGGCAGTACTTCGGCGGGCGCGACCACACGACGGTCATGCACGCCGACCGGAAGATCAGGTCGCTGATGGCCGAGCGCCGGCCCATCTTCAACCAGGTCACCGAGCTCACCAACCGCATCAAGAACGGCGGCTGAACCGGCACCGCCGGCCCTCCACGTCACGGCGCCCCCGAGGTCACCTCGGGGGCGCCGTTCGATTTCCGCCCGGGGAAGGGCAGTTGTCCACAGCTTTGGCGCGCTACGGTCGTCCACACCCTGTGTGTGCGGCGAGTTGTCCAGACCGCCGTCCACAGGCCGGCTGGGGAGGAGACGAGTTCGCAGGTCAGCAGGGTGTGGAAATGTGGGAAACCCTCGTCCACAGACTGTGGACGAGACACTGGGCGCCCATCGCGCCGATCGCGTTGTCCACCGCCCCGGCTCGGTGATCCACAGCGAAGGGGTGGTTGTGCACAGGCAATCCACAGCTTTGTCCACTGTTCGGCAACGCAACGCGCGGTCTCACCGGCAAGAGTGAATCAGCTCACAGTGGAGTGGACCGGGGCCTGTTGAGAACTCGGCGGAATCTGGGGACAGAGCCGTGGAAAACCCGGCTCCCACTGTGGACGGGGTGTGGAAGACCGCGGTTCGTCCACAGGAAACCCCTCTTCATCCACCGCTCCACCCACAGGCGATGTGGATAAAAACCGGCGCCTGAGCTGGGAAAACGGAGTTATCCACGGTATCCACAGGGCCTACTACTACGACTACACAGATAGAGCGGGAGACTCGGTTCGAAGTGGGCGCTGTGGACAAGTGGGCCCGGGGCCGGTCTACCCAGCCCGAGTCGATTTGACTCGCGGATGCACCTACTGTCAGAGGCGTGCGCCAGACTGGTGCCCCGACAGGGAGCCGGCAGGGGCGCACGGCCTGAAGACAGCGGGAGGCGGCTGAAGTGAAGATCCGGGTGGAACGCGACGTGCTCGCCGAGGCGGTGGCCTGGGCCGCCCGTAGCCTGCCGGCCCGGCCGCCGGTCCCGGTGCTCGCGGGCCTGCTGCTGAAGGCCGAGGAGGGCGCGCTGAGCCTCTCCGGTTTCGACTACGAGGTCTCGGCGCGGGTCTCGGTCGACGTCGACGTGGAGGACGAGGGCACCGTCCTGGTCTCCGGCCGGCTGCTCGCCGACATCTGCCGCGCCCTGCCGAACCGTCCGGTGGAGATCTCCTCGGACGGCGTCCGGGTGAGCGTGGTCTGCGGCTCCTCCCGCTTCACCCTCCACACGCTGCCCGTCGAGGAGTACCCGGCGCTGCCCCAGATGCCGGTGGCCACCGGCACGGTCCCGGCCGAGGTGTTCGCCTCCGCCGTCTCCCAGGTGGCCATCGCCGCCGGCCGCGACGACACGCTGCCGGTGCTCACGGGTGTGCGGATCGAGATCGAGGGCGACACGGTCACCCTGGCCTCCACCGACCGGTACCGGTTCGCGGTTCGGGAGTTCCTGTGGAAGCCCGAGGTCGCCGACGTCTCGGCGGTGGCCCTGGTGCCGGCGAAGACGCTGCTCGACACGGCGAAGTCGCTCAGCGGCGGCGAGACCGTCTCGCTGGCGCTCGCGGGCTCCGGTTCCGGCGAGGGGCTGATCGGCTTCGAGGGCGCGGGTCGGCGCACCACGACGCGGCTGCTCGAGGGCGACCTGCCGAAGTACCGGACGCTCTTCCCGACCGAGTTCAACTCGGTGGCCGTGATCGAGACGGCGCCCTTCGTCGAGGCGGTCAAGCGCGTGGCGCTGGTCGCCGAGCGGAACACCCCGGTGCGGCTCAGCTTCGAGCAGGGCGTGCTGACGCTGGAGGCGGGTTCGAGCGACGACGCACAGGCTGTGGAAAGGGTGGACGCGAAGCTGGAGGGCGACGACATCTCGATCGCCTTCAACCCGGGCTTCCTGCTCGAGGGCCTGAGCGCGATCGACTCCCCGGTGGCGCAGCTCTCGTTCACCACCTCGACGAAGCCGGCGCTGCTGAGCGGCCGCCCGGCGGCGGACGCGGAGGCGGACGACGCGTACAAGTACCTGATC
The DNA here is from genome assembly GCF_042722465.1 of Streptomyces sp. NPDC127098. NCBI lineage: Bacteria > Bacillati > Actinomycetota > Actinomycetes > Kitasatosporales > Streptomycetaceae > Streptomyces > Streptomyces sp. NPDC127098. The sequence goes on along the minus strand of NZ_JBHXFJ010000056.1, from coordinate 28,347 downwards.
ATGCCGGTTCGCCTGAGCGGCTGAGCTCGACGGGGCCGTGACGGGCCTGGCGGCCCGTCTGGCCCACGGCCCTCCCGCGGGTCCACTGCGGGTCCACTGCGTGGGGCCTTCGGGCCGACGGGGGCGCCGGCGGGCGGGCGCTGGCCTCGTCCGTTCTCGGAAGTGGCCCGTCGGCGACGAGGCGGCTTCCGCCGCCTGGAGGCGGGACCGGGTTGGCGGCGGATATCGGCGCGCGCCGCGAGGGCACCGGCCGCGCCTGCGGCCGTGGCGAGCCCGCCAAAGCGCGCCTTCTCCGCTTCGTGGGGCGCGGCGGCGCCGCGCGGGTGCCACGAAGACAGCCGGTAGGCGCTCGCGGCGCCGCGGGCGGCGGAACGCCTGTCGCCGCGGTGCGGGGCCAATGCATGGCCCCGTTGCTTCGCGGCGCGCGGCGCCGCGCACCATGGATGACGGCCGGTAGGCGCCGGCGGTGGGCCGCGCGGTAGCGCGCCGGGCGGGGCGCCGCGGCCCAGTGCCGGCTGGCGCCGCGGGCAGGCCGCGCTTCGGCCCGCTTCGCGGGTGAAGCGTAGGCTCGGGGGGATAGCACAACGTTCTGAAGGAGTCCTGATGGAGCTCGGTCTCGTCGGTCTCGGCAAGATGGGCGGGAACATGCGTGAGCGCATCCGCCGAGCCGGTCACACCGTGGTGGGTTTCTCGCACGAGGCGGACGTCGCCGACGTGCACAGCCTGAAGGACCTGGTGGACGCGCTCGCCGCGCCCCGGGTGGTGTGGCTGATGGTGCCGGCCGGCGCGGCGACCCAGTCCACGGTGGACGAGCTGGCCGAGCTGCTGTCCCCCGGCGATGTCGTCGTGGACGGCGGGAACTCCCGGTGGACGGACGACGCCAAGCACGCCGAGCAGCTGGCCGCCAAGGGCATCGGCTTCGTGGACTGCGGGGTCTCCGGCGGCGTCTGGGGCCTGGAGAACGGCTACGCCCTGATGTACGGCGGTGACGCCGAGCACGTCGCGAAGGTCCAGCCGATCTTCGACGCCCTCAAGCCGGCCGGCGAGTTCGGCTCCGTGCACGCGGGCAAGGTCGGTGCCGGCCACTTCGCCAAGATGGTGCACAACGGCATCGAGTACGCCATGATGCAGGCCTTCGCCGAGGGCTGGGAGCTGCTCGAGGCCGTCGACGAGGTCACGGACGTGCGCGAGGTGTTCAGGTCCTGGCAGGAGGGCACGGTCATCAGGTCCTGGCTGCTCGACCTGGCCGTTCGCGCGCTGGACGACGACGAGCACCTGGCCCAGCTCAAGGGCTACGCGGCCGACTCGGGCGAGGGCCGGTGGACGGTGGAGGCGGCGATCGACAACGCGGTGCCGCTGCCCGCGATCACGGCCTCGCTCTTCGCGCGCTTCGCCTCCCGGCAGGACGACTCCCCGCAGATGAAGATGATCGCCGCGCTGCGCAACCAGTTCGGCGGGCACGCGGTCGAGAACAAGTAACGGCGATCGGGGGCCCGGCGCCGTGCACGTCACGCATCTGTCACTCGCCGACTTCCGCTCCTACGCCCGGGCCGAGGTCGAGCTCGACCGTGGGGTGTCCACCTTTGTCGGGCCCAACGGCCAGGGGAAGACCAACCTGGTCGAGGCCGTCGGCTACCTGGCGACGCTCGGCAGCCACCGGGTCTCGTCGGACGCGCCCCTGGTGCGGGCCGGCGCCGACCGGGCGGTGATCAGGGCGGCGGTCGTCGAGGGGGAGCGGCGGCAGCTGGTCGAGCTGGAGTTGAACCCTGGCCGGGCCAACCGGGCCCGGCTCAACCGCTCGACCCAGGTCCGCCCGCGCGACGTGCTCGGCGTGGTCCGCACCGTGCTGTTCGCGCCCGAGGACCTGCACCTGGTGAAGGGGGACCCGGGCGAGCGGCGCCGGTTCCTCGACGAGCTGGTCACCGCGCGCGCCCCGCGGCTTGCGGGGGTGCGCGCCGACTACGAGCGGGTGCTCAAGCAGCGGAACTCGCTGTTGAAGTCCGCCGCGATGGCCAGGCGGCACGGCGGCCGGGGCGCCGACCTGTCCACGCTCGACGTGTGGGACCAGCATCTGGCGCGGGCCGGCGCGGAGCTCCTCGGTCAGCGGCTGGCGCTGGTGTCGGCGCTGCGGCCGTTGGCGGACAAGGCGTACGAGGAGCTGGCGCCGGGCGGCGGCCCGGTCGGTCTCGAGTACCGGGGGCCCGCGGGTGAGCCGGCCGAGCTCGCGGCGGCGTCCCGTGAGGAGTTGTACGACCTGCTGCTCGGCGCGATCGCGGGCGTCAGGGCGCAGGAGATCGAGCGCGGCGTGACGCTGGTCGGACCGCACCGGGACGATCTGCTGCTGCGGCTGGGGGAGTTCCCGGCGAAGGGGTACGCGAGCCATGGCGAGTCCTGGTCGTTGGCGCTCGCGCTGCGGCTCGCCGCGTTCGGCCTGTTGAAGGAGGAGGGGCCCGAGCCGGTCCTGGTGTTGGACGATGTCTTCGCCGAGTTGGACGCGCGGCGCAGGGAGCGGCTGGCCGAGCTCGTGGCGCCGGGTGAGCAGGTGTTGGTGACGGCGGCGGTGGAGCAGGACGTGCCCGCGGTGCTCGCCGGGGCGCGGTTCGCGGTCTCCGAGGGGCGGGTCGAGCATGGGTGAGGGTTCGGGCGCGGAGGAGCGGCCGCTGTCGGGTGTGGATCTGGCGCGGGTGGCGTTGCGGGCCGCGCGGGAGCAGGCGAAGGCGCGGGGCGCGGCGGCGCAGCAGCGTCGGCAGGCGCGGCGCGGCGGCGGGCTGCGGTCGGGGGCGCGGGCCGGGGGGCGTGATCCGTTGCCGCTGGGTGCGGCGTTGCGTCGGCTGACGGAGGAGCGGGGCTGGGAGATGCCGCTCGCGGTGGGCGGTGTGGTGGGCCGCTGGCCGGAGTTGGTGGGGCCCGAGGTGGCGAAGCACTGCGTGCCCGAGGGCTATGACGAGGAGGCCCGGGTGTTGACGGTGCGCTGTGACGCGACGGCGTGGGCGACGCAGCTGCGGTTGCTCGCGCCGGAGTTGCTGCGCCGGCTCAACGCGGACCTGGGGCAGGGGGCGGTCACGTTGATCAAGGTGCTTGGTCCTTCCGGGCCTTCGCGGGGCCAGGGGCGGCTGCGCGCCCCGGGGAGCAGGGGGCCTGGTGACACGTATGGATAGCCCTGGCGAGGGCGTCGCCTGGCGGTGCGAAAGTGATGCCGGTCACGTTCGCGGAGGTTGACAGTCGGAGCCGCTGAGGGGCCTCGTGAGCGGATCAGGGGCCCGGTCCGTATATCCGGGGTCACCGGATGCCAGTTCAGGGCGGCACATGCGGACTCAGAGGCCGGCAAACCGCCATGAGGGTCGGCCGTGCCGGTAGACTGGAAGGTACCCGCCCCGTTGCGGACCATGTCGAACGACACAGCCGCTCCCTATGTCGGAGTTGGCTCGTGCTGTGCCAGAAAGGGCGCTTCGTGGCCGATTCCGGCGATGCCAACAAGAACACTCCTGCTTCCGCCGCGCCCGCGGAGGAGGCTCCGTCCTACGACGCCAGCGCGATCACGGTGCTGGAGGGTCTTGACGCGGTACGCATGCGGCCCGGCATGTACATCGGGTCCACGGGTGAGCGCGGCCTTCACCACCTGGTCTACGAGGTCGTGGACAACTCGGTGGACGAGGCCCTGGCCGGCCACGCCGACACCATCGACGTGACGCTGCTGGCCGACGGCGGCGTGCGCGTGGTGGACAACGGCCGTGGCATCCCGGTGGGCGTGGTCCCCTCCGAGGGCAAGCCGGCCGTCGAGGTCGTGCTGACCGTGCTGCACGCGGGCGGCAAGTTCGGCGGCGGCGGTTACGCGGTCTCCGGTGGTCTGCACGGCGTGGGCGTCTCGGTGGTCAACGCGCTCTCCACGCGCCTGGCGGTCGAGGTGCGCACGGACGGCCACCGGTGGACGCAGGAGTACGCGATGGGCGTGCCGACCGCGCCGCTCAAGCGCAACGAGCCCATCGAGGAGACCGGCACCACCGTCACGTTCTGGGCGGACGGCGGCATCTTCGAGACCACGGAGTACTCGTTCGAGACGCTGTCCCGGCGTTTCCAGGAGATGGCCTTCCTCAACAAGGGCCTGACCATCATGCTGACCGACGAGCGGGCCGCCGCCGTGCAGACCGCCGGCGCCGACTCCACGGCCGTGGAGGAGGAGGGCAAGCCGCGCTCGGTCACCTACCACTACGAGGGCGGCATCTCCGACTTCGTGCGCCACCTCAACTCCCGCAAGGGCGAGCCGGTGCACCCGTCGGTGATCGAGATCAGCGCCGAGGACACCGAGCGCAAGATGTCGGTGGAGCTCGCGATGCAGTGGAACGCCCAGTACAGCGAGGGCGTCTACAGCTTCGCCAACATCATCCACACCCACGAGGGCGGCACCCACGAGGAGGGCTTCAGGGCGGCGCTGACCGCGCTGGTCAACAAGTACGCCCGGGAGAAGAAGCTGCTCCGCGAGAAGGACGAGAACCTCGCGGGCGAGGACATCCGCGAGGGACTGACCGCGATCATCTCGGTCAAGCTCAGCGAGCCGCAGTTCGAGGGCCAGACCAAGACGAAGCTGGGCAACACCGAGGCGAAGACCTTCGTGCAGCGGGTCGTCTACGAGCACTTCGCCGACTGGCTCGACCGCAACCCGAACGAGGCGGCGGACATCATCCGCAAGGCGATCCAGGCGGCCACCGCCCGCCTCGCCGCCCGCAAGGCCCGCGACCTCACCCGCCGCAAGGGCCTGCTGGAGACGGCCTCGCTGCCCGGCAAGCTCAGCGACTGCCAGTCCAACGACGCGGCCAAGTGCGAGATCTTCATCGTCGAGGGCGACTCGGCCGGCGGCAGCGCCAAGGCCGGCCGTGACCCGCAGTACCAGGCGATCCTGCCGATCCGCGGAAAGATCCTCAACGTGGAGAAGGCCAGGATCGACCGGGTCCTGCAGAACACCGAGGTCCAGGCGTTGATCTCGGCCTTCGGCACCGGCATCCACGAGGACTTCGACATCTCGAAGCTCCGCTACCACAAGATCATCCTCATGGCCGACGCCGACGTCGACGGCCAGCACATCAACACCCTGCTGCTGACGCTGCTGTTCCGCTTCATGCGCCCGCTCGTCGAGGCCGGTCACGTCTTCCTCTCCCAGCCCCCGCTCTACAAGATCAAGTGGGGCCGGGACGAGTTCGAGTACGCCTACTCCGACCGCGAGCGCGACAGCCTGATCCAGCTCGGCCGGGAGCGCGGCAAGCGCATCCGCGAGGACTCCATCCAGCGCTTCAAGGGTCTGGGCGAGATGAACGCCGAGGAGCTGCGGGTGACCACCATGGACCAGGCGCACCGCGTGCTGCGCCAGGTGACGCTGGACGACGCGGCCGCCGCCGACGACCTGTTCTCGATCCTGATGGGCGAGGACGTGGAGGCCAGGCGCTCGTTCATCCAGCGCAACGCCAAGGACGTCAGGTTCCTGGACATCTGACGGTCCCCGGTCCAGCACCTCCCCCACCGCAGCAGCCCGAAAGGAACCGGACCACACCGATGTCCGACGACACGGCTCCCACTCCGCCCACCCCGCCCGCCGGCGCCCCCGAGACCAACTCCAGCGGCGCCCTGCGCATCCAGCCGGTCACGCTCGAGACCGAGATGCAGCGCTCGTACCTCGACTACGCGATGAGCGTGATCGTCTCCCGCGCGCTGCCCGACGTGCGGGACGGCCTCAAGCCGGTGCACCGCCGCGTGCTGTACGCGATGTACGACGGCGGTTACCGGCCCGAGCGTGGCTACTACAAGTGCGCCCGCGTCGTCGGCGACGTCATGGGTACCTACCACCCGCACGGCGACACCTCGATCTACGACGCGCTGGTGCGTCTCGCGCAGCCGTGGACGATGCGCATGCCGCTGGTGGACTCCAACGGCAACTTCGGCTCCCCCGGCAACGACCCGGCGGCCGCCATGCGGTACACCGAGTGCCGGATGGCGCCGCTGGCCATGGAGATGCTCCGGGACATCGACGAGGAGACCGTCGACTTCCAGGACAACTACGACGGCCGCAACCAGGAGCCGACGGTCCTGCCGGCCCGGTTCCCCAACCTGCTGATCAACGGCTCGGCCGGCATCGCGGTCGGCATGGCCACCAACATCCCGCCGCACAACCTGCGCGAGGTCGCGGCCGGCGCCCAGTGGTACCTGGAGCACCCGGACGCCGCCCCCGAGGAGCTGCTCGACGCGCTGATCGAGCGGATCAAGGGCCCCGACTTCCCGACCGGCGCGCTCATCGTGGGCCGCCGCGGCATCGAGGAGGCGTACCGCACGGGCCGCGGCTCGATCACCATGCGGGCGGTCGTCGAGGTCGAGGAGATCCAGGGCCGGCAGTGCCTGGTGGTCACCGAGCTGCCGTACCAGGTCAACCCGGACAACCTCGCGCAGAAGATCGCCGAGCTCGTGAAGGACGGCCGGATCAGCGGCGTCGCCGACGTCCGCGACGAGACCTCCTCGCGGACCGGCCAGCGTCTGGTGATCGTCCTCAAGCGGGACGCGGTCGCCAAGGTCGTCCTCAACAACCTGTACAAGCACACCGACCTGCAGACCAACTTCGGCGCCAACATGCTGGCCCTGGTCGACGGCGTGCCGCGCACCCTCTCGCTCGACGCGTTCATCCGCAACTGGGTGTCGCACCAGGTCGACGTCATCGTGCGCCGCACCCGCTACCGGCTGCGCAAGGCCGAGGAACGCGCCCACATCCTGCGCGGCCTGCTCGCCGCGCTGGACGCGATCGACGAGGTCATCGCGCTGATCCGGCGCAGCGACACGGTCGAGGTGGCGCGCACGGGCCTGATGGGGCTGCTGTCCATCGACGAGATCCAGGCGAACGCGATCCTGGAGATGCAGCTGCGGCGGCTCGCGGCCCTGGAGCGGCAGAAGATCATCGCCGAGCACGACGAGCTGCAGGCGAAGATCACCGAGTACAACGCGATCCTGGCCTCCCCCGAGCGGCAGCGCGCCATCATCTCCGAGGAGCTGGCGGCGATCGTCGACAAGTTCGGCGACGACCGGCGCACCGCGCTGATCCCCTTCGAGGGCGACATGTCCATCGAGGACCTGATCGCCGAGGAGGACATCGTCGTCACGATCACCCGCGGCGGCTACGTCAAGCGCACCAAGACCGACGACTACCGGGCACAGAAGCGCGGTGGCAAGGGGGTGCGCGGGACGAAGCTGCGGGAGGACGACATCGTCGACCACTTCTTCGTCTCCACCACCCACCACTGGCTGCTGTTCTTCACCAACAAGGGCCGGGTCTACCGGGCCAAGGCGTACGAGCTGCCGGACGCGGGCCGGGAGGCGCGCGGGCAGCACGTGGCCAACCTGCTGGCCTTCCAGCCGGACGAGCGGATCGCGGAGATCCTGGCCATCCGGGACTACGAGGCCGCGCCCTACCTGGTGCTGGCCACCAAGTCAGGGCTGGTGAAGAAGACCCCGCTCAAGGACTACGACTCGCCGCGCTCCGGCGGCGTCATCGCGATCAACCTGCGGGAGATGGAGGACGGCCGCGACGACGAGCTGATCGGCGCGGAGCTGGTCTCGGCCGACGACGACCTGCTGCTGATCAGCAAGAAGGCGCAGTCCATCCGCTTCACCGCCACCGACGAGTCGCTGCGCCCGATGGGCCGGGCCACCTCGGGCGTGAAGGGCATGAGCTTCCGCGAGGGCGACGAGCTGCTGTCGATGAACGTGGTGCGGGCCGGTACCTTCGTCTTCACCGCCACCGACGGCGGCTACGCCAAGCGCACCCCGGTCGACGAGTACCGGGTGCAGGGCCGCGGCGGACTCGGCATCAAGGCCGCCAAGATCGTGGAGGACCGTGGCTCGCTGGTCGGCGCCCTGGTGGTGGAGGCCACGGACGAGATCCTGGCCATCACCCTCGGCGGTGGCGTGATCCGTACCCGGGTGAACGAGGTGCGGGAGACCGGTCGTGACACCATGGGCGTCCAGCTGATCAACCTCGGCAAGCGGGACGCCGTCGTCGGCATCGCCCGCAACGCCGAGGCCGGGCGCGAGGCCGAGGAGGTCGACGCGGACGGCGAGGTCGAGGCAGAAGGTGACGGAAGCGGAGTCGCGGAGCAGGCGGCCGCCGCGGACAATGAGGAGCAGGCGTGAGTCGGTCCGCGGGTTCCCCCGACGGCGGCTCGGCCGGCGCCAGAACCGGGGACGCCCGTCCCCGGGGTGAATCCCAGCAGGTGACCCGTGGGGGGCTCACATGACAAGCGCACGACCCGCGGACTCCTACGCGCAGGGCCAGGGCTACCCCGCCGCGCAGGACTCCCAGCAGTACCGCCCCCCGCAGGCGTACCCAGCGCCGCCCGGGGCCGCTCCCACGGCGGGCCAGCAGCCGCCGGCACAGGGCGCTCAGGGCCCCCAGGGCACGCAGGGCGTCCGCGTGCCGCGTACCGGGGCCCGCACGGTGCCGAGGATCCGCAAGGCCCGGCTGCGGGTCGCCAAGGCGGATCCCTGGTCGGTGATGAAGGTCAGCTTCCTGCTCTCCATCGCCCTGGGCATCTGCACGGTGATCGCCGTGTCCATGCTGTGGATGGTGATGGACTCGATGGGGGTCTTCTCCACCATCGGCGAGACGATCACCGAGGCCACGGCGGCCGAGGGCGAGAGCGGCTTCGACCTGGTGGCGTACCTCTCGCTGTCCAGGGTGATGCTGTTCACCGGGATCATCGCCCTGATCGACGTGGTGCTGGCCACCGCGCTGGCCACGCTCGGCGCCTTCCTCTACAACCTGTCCGCGGGTTTCGTGGGCGGTGTGGAAGTCACGCTGGCGGAGGACGAATAGCGGCGGGCCAATCGATTTTGGGCACGGGCCTCACATGCGCTAGCCTCTCTTCTGCGCGGGGGAGTTCCGCGCAGGGGGCTATAGCTCAGATGGTTAGAGCGCATCCCTGATAAGGATGAGGCCACAGGTTCAAGTCCTGTTAGCCCCACCAGCCAAAACGGCCCCGGTCAGGCGTGACCGGGGCCGTTTCACATCCACGGCTGACATCCGGCCTCGGTGCCAGGACACGATTGGGTATCATCGGGCGCCAGATGGTCCGATCACGTTTGAAGAAGGACGAGGTAGCGCGGTGAAGAAGCTCCTCCTGGTCGCCCTGGCCGCCATCGGCGGCCTTCTTGTCTACCGTCAGATCCAGGCGGACAAGGCCGAGCAGGACCTGTGGACGGAGGCCACCGACTCCGTGCCGACCGGCTCCACGGGTGCCTGACCCCCTCTTACACGTCGCTTTCGCGCGTCACACGACGAACGCCTCCGGGTCCCAGGCCGCACCACGCGGCACGGGGCCCGGAGGCGTTTCGTCGCGATCGTGAACACTCACTGTGATCGAGCGTGATCAGGGCGGTGCGGAGCGCCCCAGCTGCCGCATGCCCCGGTGAGCCGGCGCTCAGCCCTGGTGGCTCTCGTAGTGCTCGACGGCCTCGCGGGTGCGGGCGACGCCGTAGACCCGCAGGAATTCGGCCAGTTCCGGGTGGGTGTCGGCGAGCAGCCGGGAGGCGCTCTGGATCTCCGTCGCGTCCGAGACGGAGCGCAGCAGGGCCTGGATCTCGCGGACCACGCGCTTGGTGGGATTGGCCGGGACACCGATGGAACCGGAGCGGGTCGCGGCGGAACTGGGGCTCAGCACGTTGCCCCCCGCGGTTCTGCGAATCTCCTCCATCGCGGAGGTGGCCTCGGCCGCGCTGACCCGCCCGGCGCGCACCTCGGCCGCCAGATCCTGCAGGGAGCGCACCCGTTGGACGACGGCCGGGTTGCCGATCTTGGCGCGCTGCCCGCTCATCAGCTGGGACAGCATGGGCGCCGAGAGCCCGAGAACCACGGCGAGCCGGGCCTGGTTGAGTCCGAGATCGGTGATCAGCCGGCGGAAGAGCGCCCCCAGTGGCTCCCCGTACCATGTCGTCTGCTGTTCTCTGGCCCTTTCCGTGGACTCTTGTTGAGTCGCGTCCATCGTGTCTCCCCTGTTCTCCCCTGATCGCTTCACCTGAGCGAAGTTGCGCGTCATCCTACGGAGGGATGCACATCCGGGGCGATACCCGGTCGGTATCCGGCGGGAAGATTGGGTAATCTAGCTTCCGGCCGCCTGCCGTGTTGTCGGGACCGGCCAAGGGGCCTTAGCTCAGTTGGTAGAGCGCCGTCTTTGCATGGCGGATGTCAGGAGTTCGACTCTCCTAGGCTCCACGGGAGTTGGCCGTACGCGGGCCGTCGACGTCAGTCGGCGGCCCGCAGCTCTTCCGGCGGGGTGCGGTCGGCGTCGACGCGTTCGGTGCGCTCCAGCTCGCCCCAGACGACGTACCGGTGCCGTGAGGTGAAGACCGGGGTGCAGGTGGTGAGCGTGATGTAGCGGCCCGCCTCGGTGGCCCCGGACTCCTCGGGTACGGCGTCGAGCACCGCGGTGTTGAACTTCGAGGTCTCGGGGAGGATGGCGAACGCCCGGTAGACGTACCAGGTGTTGCTGCTCTCGAAGACGATCGGGTCGCCCTCCTCGATCCGGTGGATCCCGTGGAACTTGGCGCCGTGGCCGTCCCGGTGGGCGGCGAGGGAGAAGTTGCCCTCCTCGTCCCACGGCATGGCCGACTCGACGGGGTTGTCGTAGTAGCCGGCGACGCCGCCGTTGAGGACGTCCAGGCCGACGCCCTCCTTGACGAGGATCACGTCGTCGGTCATGGCGGGGACGTGAAGGAAGCCGATGCCGTCCTCCGGGTCGAACACGGGCGGCCGGTCGTCACCCTGGCCCTCCCCGCTCCCCTCCTCGACGGCCGCCCACTGGTCCCGGACGGCGTCGCTGTCGCGGTTGGCCTCCTGGTTGGCGACGACGTTGGTCCACCAGAGCGAGTACACGACGAACAGCGCCAGCACGAGGCCGGCGGTGATGAGCAACTCCCCGACCACCCCGACGACGACGGCGAGCCGCCGCCGACGACGCGACACGCCGGCCGTGCCGGCGGCGGGGCGGGCGGCCTCGCCGGCCGGCTCCGGCTCGGCCTCGCCGGCGTCACGCTGGCTCGGCACGGCGGCCGCCGTGCCGTCGCCTTCGGCGTCCTCCGGCGCGGTGCCGGCTTCGCCGGCGGCGTCCGCGGGGCTCGACGTGGCGTCGGAGGCCGTCCGACCGCCGGCTTCGCCGGCCGTGCCGGCGGCCGGCTTCACCGATACCGGTTCGTCTTCGTGGGCCGGTTGGCCGCTGTCGTCACGGTCGCCGGCCGGGCCGGCGTCCTTGCTGGCAGCCGCGCGGGTCTCCGCCGGCGCGGTGCCCGCTTCGGCGGCGGGGTTCGCCAATCTCGACGCGGGGTCGGCGGGCGGGCGGCCTGTGTCATCGCGGCTGGCGTCCGCTGCGCTCTCGCTGCGGGTTTCCGCCGTATCGGCGGCCGGCTTCGCCGGTGTGGTCTCGTCTTCGGGGGCCGGTCGGCCGTCGGCCTCGTCGGCCGCCCCGCGGCCTTCGGCGTCCGCCGGTGCGGAGCCGGCTTCGGCGGCCGTGTCGGCGTGGTTGGCGTCTGCCGCGTCACCGCTGTGGGTATCCGCCGTGTCGGCGTTCGGCCCGTCGTCGTGGCCTGCGGCCGCCGTGTCGGCGGCTTCGGTGGGCGGCCGGCCGGGCCGCGGGTCAGTTGACGAGGGCATCGGGTTTCCCGTCCGAGCGGGGGCGTTCTTCCGTCATCTCTCCCCAGACGATCATTCGGTAGGTGGAGGTGAACTCCGGGGTACAGGTGGTCAGCGTGATGTAGCGGCCCGGTTCGGTGAAGCCGCCCTGGTCGGGGACGGGGTCGAGCACGGCCGTGTTGGAGGGGGACGTGGAGTCCAGGCGGCTGGCCATCTCGTAGGTGAAGTACGCGTCCTGCGTCTCGATGACGATCGGGTCGCCCGGCTCGAGACGGTTGATGTAGCGGAAGGGTTCGCCGTGGGTGTTGCGGTGTCCCGCGAGGCCCACGTTGCCCTCCTCGTCCCACGGCATCGCCGTGGGGAGGCCGTCCTCCGCCGTGTAGTGGCCGACCATGCCGTTGTTGAGGACGGTGTCCTCGGCGACGCCCTCGGCGATCGGCACCACCACGTCCAGCGTGGGCAGGTAGAGGATCGCGAAGCCGTCGCCCGGGGAGAAGGCGCCGGGCTCGCGGGGGTCGGCCTCCTCGTTCTCGCCGTCATCCCACTGGCGTTGCAGTTCCTCGCGCTGGCCGTCGGCGTGCGCGCGGGCCTCCACGTTGGTCCACCACAGCTGGTAGGCGACGAAGAGCAGCAGCAGGGCACCGGTGGTGATGAAGAGCTCGCCGATGACGTTGCTGATGGCGGTGCCGGTCTGCTTGGCCGCCTTGGCCGCGGCCTTGGCCGCCTTGCGGCGGGCCGCGCGGCCCCCCGCCACCTCGGCCTCGGCCTCGGCGGGGGTGGGCGGTGGAGCGGCGGCACCGCCGGCCCTGCGCCGTGTCGAGCCGGCCCGCGCGGCCTTGCGGCGGGCGGCGCGCCCGCCGGGCGCCGGCGGGGGCACTTGGCCGGACTGGCCGGCCTGGGCGGCCGCTGCCGCCCTGCGGCGGGCCGCGCGGCCCTCAGGCGCCGGCGGGGTCAGGTTCGCGGGCCGGCGCAGGCCCATCGTCTCCGGGTCCTCCGGATGCTCCGGGCCCCAGCCCGGGTGGGTCACGCGACGGATCCCACGACGGGCGCGAGACCGTGCGACCGCTCGACGGCGCCGGCGTCGCCGCAGACCGTGAGCCAGTTGGCGAGCATGCGGTGGCCGCCCTCGGTGAGGACCGACTCCGGGTGGAACTGGACGCCCTCGACCGGCACTTCGCGGTGGCGCAGGCCCATCACGACGCCGCTCTCGGTGGTCGCGGTGACCTCGAACCCGGCGGGCACGGTGGGCTCCTCGACGGCCAGCGAGTGGTAGCGGGTGACGGTCAGCGGCGAGGGGAGGCCGGCGAAGACGCCGGCGCCCGCGTGGCGCACCGGTGAGGTCTTGCCGTGCAGCAGCTCGGGGGCCCGGCCGACGACGCCGCCGTAGGCGACGGCCATGGCCTGCATGCCGAGGCAGACACCGAAGACGGGGGTCCTGGTGGCCGCGCAGTGTCGGACCATCTCCACGCAGACGCCGGCGTCCTCGGGGGTGCCGGGGCCCGGGGAGAGCAGCACCCCGGCGAAGTCGCCGGCCGCGACGTCCGCGGTGGTGACCGCGTCGTTGCGCAGCACCTCGCACTCGGCGCCGAGTTGGTACAGGTACTGCACGAGGTTGTAGACGAAGCTGTCGTAGTTGTCGACGACCAGCACCCGGGTGCTCATTCGACGGCCCCCCCGTTGTTGAACGGCATGATCGGCTCGGCCCACGGGAAGACGTACTCGAACAGCAGGTAGATCACGCCTGTCACCAGCACCAGCGAGATCAGCGCGCGCACCGCGGTGTTGCCCGGCAGGTGCCGCCAGATCCACCCGTACATCGCTTCGCTTCCCCTTCGTCGCCCGCCCTGCTGCCCCAAGGGTACGACGGCTCGGAGACGCGTCGGAGGGGGTCGTCAGTCTTCGGCCGCGGGGGCGTCGTCGGCGGGGAGCGGCTCGGCGTAGCGCAGCGTCACGCCGCCGTCGAAGCCGGGCAGGGTGACGGCCGCGTGGTCGTCGACGTGCCAGCCGAGGCCGTACGCCCGCACGTACTGCCGGTAGTTGTCGACGGCGGGGGCGGTGTCGAGGGCGGCGTGCAGCGCCGCCGGGTCGCCGACGGCGGTGACGGTGTAGGGCGGGGAGTAGAGGCGGCCCTGGAGGATCAGGGTGTTGCCGACGCAGCGGACGGCGCTGGTGGAGACCAGCCGCTGGTCCATGACCTGGATGCCCTCGGCGCCGCCGGCCCACAGCGCGTTCACCACGGCCTGGAGGTCCTGCTGGTGGATGACCAGGTCGTTGGGCGAGGGTTCCGGCACCCCGGGCACCAGCGGGGTGGCGTCCGGCGGCGCGTCCGTGAGGGTGACGGTGAGGCCCTGGCCGGTCAGCTCGGTGAGGCCGGTCTCCTCGGTGAGCTCGGCGATCCTGCGGCGGGCGGCGGGGTCGGTGGAGCTGTCGTGGCCGGCGAGCGCCTCGACCTGGGCGCGCAGGTCGGCGGTGGCCGCCTGGAGACGCTCGTTCTGGCGGGCGCGTTCCCTGATGAGATCGGACATCTGAAGCAGGGAGTCGTCGGTGCGGATGTTGTTGCCCTGGGAGACCTGGAAGCTGAGCCAGAACAGGAGGCCGGCGAGACCGAAGACCGCGACCGTGCCCATCCGCGCCGGGCGAAGGCGAAAGCCGTTCACCGTACCCCTGGTCTCCTTAATCGGCTCTGGACGCACTACGCTAACGGACGATCCCACCGTTACGCGCCGCGCGTCGAGCGCGATCGACAGGAGAGCCACTCGTGCCGAAGTCCCGGATCCGGAAGAAGAAGGACGACACGTACACCCCGCCGGAGAAGCGGCAGGCGACCAAGATCGACATGGGCGGACGCCGGTGGGTCGCGCCGCTGATGCTGGCGATGTTCGCGATCGGCCTTGCCTGGATCGTGCTCTACTACATCACGCGGGCCGATCTGCCGATCGAGGCCCTCGGGAACTGGAACATCGTGGTCGGCTTCGGCTTCATCGCGCTGGGGTTCGTGGTCTCGACGCAGTGGAAATAGCGGTCGCGGGTTATCCACCGAACATCACAAGATCTGTGGATAACCGGCCGTACACGGGAACGTTCGTACGGCTTCCGAACGGTCTCCGCACCCCCGTTCGCCTGCGAAAACGCCGGTTGTCCACAGGTCGCGCCCGATCTGGCGCCGCCTGTGGATAACTCTGCCCGACTCGTCAGGGCTATGCGGCTCAGGGGCTATGCGTTCAGCAGCTCGGTCGTCCTGAGCACGCAGGCCACCGCGATCACCGCGAGCACCAGGACGCAGGTACCGACCTGGACCAGGGTGCGGCGCTCGCGCGGCGCGTGCACCAGGCCGAGGGTCACCAGCGCGCCCGCGACCAGGCCGCCGATGTGCGCCTCCCACGCGATGCCCGACCACACGAAGGTGATCAGCAGGTTCACCACGAGCAGGCCCAGGATCGGCCGCATGTCGTACCGCATCCGCCTGGCGAGCACCGCGGTCGCGCCGAAGAGGCCGAAGATCGCGCCCGAGGCGCCGAGCGAGAGCTGGTTCTGCGGGGCCACCACGTAGAAGAGCGTGGATCCGGCCAGCGCCGAGATCAGGTAGAGCGCGACGAACCGCACCCGGCCGAGCGCGGCCTCCAGGGGCGGCCCGAGGAACCACAGGGCCATCATGTTGAACGCGATGTGCCAGATCTGCTGGTGCAGGAACGCGGCCGTGAGCATCCGGTACCACTGCCCGTCGGCCACGCCGACCCAGGTGAAGGTGGCCGGATCTATCGCATGACCCAGCATCCCCAGGTCCTCGACCAGCCGGTCGCCGCCGACCAGCACGGCCACGAAGACCGCCAGGTTGATCCCCAGCAGGATCTTGGTGACCAGGCGGGAGTCGGCGGTCACGGTGCCGCCGGCCAGCGTGCGCGGCCGGGCGGCGCGGGCCGCGGACTGGGCGCCGTGCACGCAGTCGGGGCACTGGTAGCCCACGGCCGCCGAGATCATGCAGGAAGGACAGATCGGCCGCTCGCAGCGGGTGCAGCGGATGCCCGTCTCCCGGTCGCCGTGCCGGTAGCAGCGGGGCAGGCCGGCGGGCTGGGGTGGCTGTCCGTACGGCTGCGCCATGGTGTCCCTTCGCTCCTGCCGGCTCGCGCTTCCCGGGGCGCGGACACGGATCCGGCCCCCTGATCCTACGGACAGGGGGCCGGAATGGTTCCCGAGTGTCGCTTTCCGCGCCGGTTCAGGCCGGCCGGCTCTCGATGGTGACCGACTCGATCACCACGTCCTGCAGCGGCCGGTCGGTGCGCGGGTTGGTGTCGGCGTTGGCGATGGCGTCCACGACCTTCTTGCCGGCGTCGGTGGTGACCTCGCCGAAGATGGTGTGCTTGCCGGTCAGCCAGGTGGTCGGCGCCACGGTGATGAAGAACTGCGAGCCGTTGGTGCCGGGGCCGGCGTTGGCCATGGCCAGCAGGTAGGGGCGGGTGAAGGCCAGGTCGGGGTGGATCTCGTCCCCGAACTTGTAGCCCGGGCCGCCGGTGCCGTTGCCCAGCGGGTCGCCGCCCTGGATCATGAAGCCGCTGATCACCCGGTGGAAGACCGTGCCGTCGTAGAGCTTCTCCGTGGTCCTGGCGCCGGTCTCGGGGTTGACCCACTCGCGCTCGCCGTTGGCCAGCTCGACGAAGTTCTTGACCGTCTTGGGCGCGTGGTTGGGGAAGAGCAGTACCTCGATCGAGCCGAGGTTGGTCTTCAGAGTGGCGTAAAGCTGCTCAGCCACGATTTACCTTCCGTCTACGTCAGTGACGTTGCCCGATCCTGCCATGCCCCGGCGACACGCCGTGACCCCGGATGGCCGTTAGGCGTGCCGTATCGCCCGACAACAGGAATGATTTCCGCACAAGAGGACAAACGCATACGAGGATCGTCAACAGAGCGCTGCTGAGCAAGGAGGAGAGAACGTGAGCCACAACGGGAAGTCCGGCGTCCGGCACGCTGCCGACCTGATGACGCCGTACGCGGCGAGCGCGAAGCGCAACGCGTCCCGGTACGCCCAGCAGGCCGGCGCCTATGTCGGTCCGCGCGCCAAGTGGGTCGCAGACCAGGCGCGGACCGGGTACACCACCCAGGTCGCGCCCCGGATGGGACGCGCCATGGCCTCGGCCGGGCCCGCCGGCAAGCAGGCGGCCGCCAGGTCGCAGGCGGCGCTCGCGGTGCTGCGCGGCGAGGTCACGCCGGGTGACGTCCGCTCCGCACTGCGGCGCCGGCGTCGCTACCACGCGGCGGGGATGGTCGTGAAGCGTCTCGGGACGGTCGGCCTGGTGGCCGGTGCCGCGTTCGCCGCGTGGAAGTGGTGGAACGGGCAGAACGACCCCGACTGGCTGGCCGAGCCGACGCCGGGGACGGAGGTTCTGCCGGAGGCGGACGCCGGTTGAGAGGGGCGCCGGGAGGCGGACGCCGGTTGAGAGGGGCGCCGGAGGCGGAGGCCTGACCGGCCGGCCTAGGCCGAGGGACAGCGCGCGTCGTCTGTGGCCGGGGCGAATCGGCGGCCCGGCCGCCGACAGCGTCGGCCTGACGGCCGGGAGGCCGGCTGGCAGCGGCGAACTGAAAAGCGTAGGCCCGCGGCGACCTGACCCGAGAGGGTCGTGGTCGCCGCGGGCCTCGCGTTGGTTGGAGCGGGGGTCAGCCCTGGCCGAAGATGGTGCCGCCGCCTCCGTCGTCGCCGCCTCCGCCGCCGTCGGCGCCCTGGTTCCCGTTGCCCAGGTCGAAGGTGTTGACCGTGATGGTCGCCCCCTGCTCGGCCGGCTGGCCCGGGCCCGGGCTCGTGGTGACCACGGTCGCGGTGTCGGTGTCCGGCCCCGCGACCTGGACCTGGAAGCCCGCGTCCGTCAGGATCTGCCGGGCCTCCGGCAGCGGCCTGCCCTGCACGTCGGGCACCTGGACCTGCGGGTCCTGGGTGGCGGACGGCACGGCCACGATCAGCTGCACCACCCCGCCGTCGGCGACTCGCTCGCCACGGCCCGGGTCCTGCTGGATCACCTGGTTCTCGGGGCGGCTGTCGTCCGGCTGCTCGACCCGGGTCGCGGTCAGGCCCAGCTCGGACAGGGCCTGGTTGGCCTCGTCGAAGCTCATGCCGACCACGTCGGGCACCTCCACGCCCTCCGGCTCGACGGCCACCGTGAGGGTGATCGTGGAGCCCGGCTCGGCATCGCGGCCGCCGCTCGGGTCCTGCTCCAGCACGGTGCCGGGGTCCTCCTCGGTGGACTCCTGGTCCTCGCGCTCGACCTCGAAGCCGGCCTCGTCCAGTTCGGCCTGGGCGTCGTCGAAGTCGTCGCCGACCACGTCGGGCACCTCGACGGCCTCGGGGCCCTCGGAGATGATCAGGGTGACCTCGGAGCCCTCCTCGAGCTCCGTGCCGGCCGGCGGGTCGGTCTCGCAGACCAGGCCCTCGTCCTCCTCGCAGGGCTGGCTGTCGCCCGTGACGGCCTGGTAGCGGCCCGCGTTCTGCAGGGCTCTCGTGGCGTCGTCGACCGACGAGCCGGCCACGTTGGGCACCTGCGAGGAACTGGGCGGCGGATCGCCGGCGAACAGGGCACGGCCGATGAAGATGGCGCCGATCAGCACCAGTATCCCGGCGACGACCAGCAGGACCGTCGAGGTGTTGCGCCGGCGCTGGCGACGGTCGGCGCGGCCGCCGTACTCGTCGTAGCCGCCGTTGTTGTAGCCGTTGTACCCCGGGTCGCCGGCCGGCGGCATCATCGCGGTCGCCGGGTCGGCGGCGCGCAGCGCGGTCGTCGGCCGGTCGTCGTAGCCGTAGGGGGCGGCCGCCAGGGCGGCGGCGGCCGCGACCGGGCGGCCGTCGAGCGAGGCCTCGATGTCGGCCCGCATCTCGTCGGCGCTCTGGTAGCGGTAGTCCGGGTCCTTGACCAGCGCCTTGAGCACGATGGCGTCGGTGTCGGGGGTGATCTCCGGGTCGAAGACGCTGGGCGGCTGCGGCTCCTCGCGGACGTGCTGGTAGGCGACCGCCACCGGGGAGTCGCCGATGAACGGCGGCCGCACCGCGAGCAGCTCGTAGAGCAGGCATCCGGTGGAGTACAGGTCGGAGCGGGCGTCGACCGTCTCGCCCTTGGCCTGCTCGGGGGAGAGGTACTGGGCGGTGCCGATCACCGCGGCCGTCTGCGTCATCGTCATGCCGGCGTCGCCCATGGCGCGGGCGATGCCGAAGTCCATCACCTTGACCTGCCCGGAGCGGGTCAGCATGACGTTCGCCGGCTTGATGTCCCGGTGGACGATGCCGTTGCGGTGGGAGTACTCGAGGGCCTGGAGCACCCCGATCGTCATCTCCAGCGCCCGCTCGGGCAGCAGCTTGCGGCCCGAGTGCAGCAGCTCACGCAGCGTGGAGCCGTCGACGTACTCCATCACGATGTAGGGGATGGAGATGCCGTCGACGTAGTCCTCGCCGGTGTCGTAGACGGCGACGATGGCCGGGTGGTTCAGCGAGGCGGCCGACTGGGCCTCGCGGCGGAAGCGGGCCTGGAACGTCGGATCGCGGGCGAGGTCGGCACGGAGCGTCTTGACGGCCACGGTGCGGCCGAGACGCGTGTCGTGGGCGAGGTAGACCTCGGCCATGCCGCCGCGGCCCAGCACCTGGCCCAGTTCGTACCGCCCGCCGAGGCGACGCGGCTCTTCCATGATTCCTGCCCTCTCCGTTCGGTCCCGGGCCGCCCGCCGGAGCCTGCTGTACTCCGGTAGTCAACCCTGGCTTACGGTACCCGCCGGGACGGGCCCGCCGGACGGCGGTGCTCGGCCGATATCCAACCGGTATCGCAGAGCGCCACGACCGGGCGCACACGACCGGTCATGTGTAGGACGTGTGCCAGGGCCCTTTCGGTTTCCGAGCGGATGTTCATCGGGGGTTCCACGGGGCTTCGCCGGACGGCATCGTCGGGCTCAGTTCTGGCTGTCGAGGACGGCCCGCATCACGTCGCCCGCGATGGGGGCGGCGAGCTGGGAGCCGGAGATCTGGTCGCGCTCGGCGCCCGCGTCCTCCACCACCACGGCGACGGCGACGGGCGCCTCGCCGTCCACGATGGCGTAGGAGATGAACCAGGCGAACGGGTTGTTCGCGTTGCCCTCGCCGTTCTGCGCGGTGCCGGTCTTGCCGCCGACCCGGGCGCCGTCGATCGAGGCGGCGTCCCGCGAGGAGCCCTCGCTGACCACGGACTCCATGGCCTCCTGGAGCAGCTGCGCGTTCTCCGGGGAGAGCGGCTGGCTCAGCTCGCTCGGCTCGTGCTGCTCGACGGTGCTCAGGTTGGGGGCGACCAGCCGGTCCACCATGTACGGCTCCATCAGCGTGCCGTTGTTGGCGACGGCGGCGGCGACCATGGCCATCTGGAGCGGGGTGGCCCGGTTGGAGGCCTGACCGATGCCGGCCATCGCGTTCTGCGGGTCGTTGTCCTCGGGGTAGACGCTGGCGTCGGCGCGGACCGGGACGAAGTGCTCCTCGTTGAAGCCGAAGTCGTCGGCGGTGCTGATCATCTCCTCGTTGCCGATGTCGTGGCTGAGCCCGAGGAAGGTGCTGTTGCAGGAGAGGACCAGGGCCTCGCGCAGGCTGACGTCGTCGCAGGCGGACCCCGCCTGGCTCTCGATCTCGGTGCTGGTGCCCGGCAGCCGGAAGGGGTTCTGGTACTCGGTCTGGGAGGCGTCGTCGATGTCGTCGACCACGCCGTTCTCCAGGGCCGCGGCCGCCGTGACGATCTTGAAGGTGGATCCTGGCGGGTAGGTGGCCCGCAGCGCCCGGTTGAGCATCGGGTCGTCCGGGTTGTTCTCCCTCTGGAGGGCCACCCACGCCTCCTGGTCCTCCGCGCTGGTGCCGGCGAAGGTGGACGGGTCGTAGGAGGGGGTGGAGGCCGCGGCCAGGATGGCGCCGGTCCGCGGGTCCATCGCGACGACCGCGCCCTTGGCCGCGTCGCCGCCCTGGCCCGCGTTGACCAGGCCCTCGTAGGCGGCGCGCTGGGCGGCCGTGTTGAGCGTGGTGACCACGTCGCCGCCGCGCTGCTCCTCGCCGGTGAACATGTCGACGGTGTTGTTGAAGAACAGCCGGTCGTCGTTGCCGGAGAGGATGCCGTCCTCGACGCCCTCCAGCATGCTCGTGCCGAAGGCCTGGGAGGCGCGGCCGGTGATCGGCGCCCACATCTCGCCGTCGGTGTACGTGCGCGCGTAGCGGAAGTCGGGGTTGTCGGTCTCGACGGAGCCGGTGATCGGCTCGCCGTCCACGATGATGTCGCCGCGCGGGTGGGCGAACTGCTCGATGGTGACCCGACGGTTGTTCTCGTCGGTCGCGAGCTCGTCGGCCTGGACGAACTGCACCCAGTTCACCCGGACCAACAGGGCGAGGATGAGCAGGCCACAGAAGACCGCCACCCGGCGCATGGGCTTGTTCATGCTCGAACCACCTGAGTCTGTTCCGCGTCGAGGGAGGGCGCCGGGGCGGGCGCGGGCTTCCTCGCAGTGTCACTGATCCGCAGTAGGAGGGCGATAAGCGCCCAGTTGGCGATCACCGAGGAGCCGCCCTGGGCCAGGAACGGCATGGTCATACCGGTGAGCGGGATCACACCGGTGACGCCGCCCGCCACCACGAAGACCTGGAGCGCGAAGGCGCCGGACAGGCCCATCGCCAGCAGCTTGCCGAACGGGTCGCGGGCGGCCAGCGCGGTGCGCATGCCGCGCTCGATCAGCAGCGCGTAGAGCAGGATCACCGCCATCATCCCGGCCAGGCCCAGCTCCTCGCCGACCGTCGCCAGGATGTAGTCGCTCTTGGCCGCGATGCCGCCGATCAGCCGGGAGAAGCCCTGGCCGAGCCCGGAGCCGAACAGGCCGCCCGAGCCGAAGGCGTACATGACCTGGGCGGTCTCGGTGACGCCGCCGTTGGCGCCGAGGGCCAGCGGGTCGAGCCAGTTGTCGACGCGGTCGCCGACGTGCGCGTTGGTCGAGGCCACGAAGACCGCACCGCTGGCCGAGAGCAGCAGGCCGAAGAGGATCCAGCTGGTGCGCTCGGTGGCGACGTAGAGCATGATCACGAAGGCGCCGAAGAAGAGCAGCGAGGTGCCGAGGTCCGTCTCGAAGATCAGGATCATCAGGCTCATCGCCCAGACCGCCAGGATCGGGCCGAGGTCCCGGCCGCGCGGCAGGTAGATCCCCATCACCCGGCGGCTGGCGAGGGCCAGCGCGTCCCGCTTGACCATGAGGTAGCCGGCGAAGAAGACGACGATCACGATCTTGGCGAACTCGCCCGGCTGGAGCGAGCCGAGGCCCGGCAGCGTGACCCAGATCCGGGCGCCGTTCACCGAGGCGCCGATGCCGGGGATCATGGGCGAGATCAGCAGCAGCAGCGCCACCACCATCGAGATGTAGGTGTAGCGCTGGAGGATCCGGTGGTCCTTGAGCAGGATCAGCACGCCAAGGAAGAGCGCCAGGCCGACCGTGGACCACATCAGCTGGCCCGAGGCCATCGGACCGCCGAGGGCGTCGGTGGTGAGCGTCGGCTCCTGGTCGAGGCGCCAGATCAGCACCAGGCCGAGGCCGTTGAGCAGGGTGGCGATCGGCAGCATCAGCGGGTCGGCGTACGGCGCCCAGCGGCGCACCACGAGGTGGGCGACGCCCGCCATCAGGCCGAGGCCGAGCCCGTAGCCCAGCATGCCGGCGGGCAGCGACTCGTCCTTGGCGAGGCCGACGTTGGCGTAGGCCAGGACCGGGATGACCACCGCGAACACGAGCATCGCCAGCTCGGTGTTCCGCCGGCTCGGAGGGCCGGCGGTGGAGACTGTGGTGTTGCTAGTGCTGCTCATCGTGGTGTCGTCTCTGCTCGTCTGACCGTCGCTTGGCGTCGTGGAAGCCGGACCGTGTGGTGCCGGGCTAAGTGGTGCACTGCCTGGCGAGCTCTTGCTGCTCCTCGGTCATGGTCGGGGCCTCGGGCGCCGGCGGCTGCTCCCCCGGGTCGGTCTTCCCGTCGTCGCCGCCGCTCGCGTCGTCCTGCTGCTGTTCGGCCTCGCGCTGTTCGGCGAGCAGCCGGCAGGCCTCGGCCTGGTCGGACAGCTCGGTGATCCGGGTCTCGGCGGCGCCGAGGCTGTCGGCCGAGATGGTGCCCTCGACCTGTTCGCGCTTGTAGGTCGGCAGCAGTTCGAGCTGGATGTCGGGGTAGTCCTCCGCGACGCTGCTCAGGCTGAGCGGCCCGAGCTGCTGGCTGATGCCCTGGTAGAGCGCCACGTGGTCGCCGTTGGCCGCGATGTAGTACTGGGTCTGGGTCCAGCGGTAGCCGGCGTAGAGGCCGCCACCGACCACGGCGAGGGCCAGCACGATCAGGGCCGACCGCTTCCAGGCCCGGCCGCGCTTGGACGGCAGGTAGTCCTCGTCGGTGAACGCGCCGAAGACGCCGGTGGGCGGTCCCGGCGCGGCGGGCGGGGCCGGCGGGCGGCCGAGCTCGGCGGCGCGGGCGGCCGGGGTGCGGGGGGTCTCGCCGGTGGACTGGGTCTGCACCTCGGCGACGGCGCCGACGATCTGCGGCGCGTCGTAGAGCTGGCGGGCGAGCGTGTCGCCGACCTGGACGTCGACGTCGAGGACGTCGGCGACGATGCAGGTCACGTTGTCCGGGCCGCCGCCGCGCAGCGCGAGCTCGATCAGCTCGCGCACGGTGTCGTGGGGCGGGTGGAAGGCGCCGAGCGTGTCGCGCAGGGTGTCGGCGCTGACGACGCCGGAGAGGCCGTCGGAACAGAGCAGGTAGCGGTCGCCTGGGCGGACCTCGCGGATCGAGAGGTCGGCCTCGATGTGGTCGGCGCTGCCGAGGGCACGCATCAGCAGCGAGCGCTGCGGGTGGGTGGTGGCCTCCTCCTCGGTGATCCGGCCCTCGTCCACCAGGCGCTGCACCCAGGTGTGGTCCTGGGTGATCTGGGTGAGCTCGCCGTCCCGCAGCAGGTAGGCGCGGGAGTCGCCGACGTGCACCACGCCGAGGCGCTGGCCGGTCCAGAGCAGGGCGGTGAGGGTGGTGCCCATGCCGTCGAGCCTGGGGTCCTCGTGGACCATGGCGCGCAGCTGGCTGTTGGCGCGCTGCACGGAGACGTCGAGCGAGGTGAGGATGTCGGAGCCCGGGATGTCGTCGTCGAGCTGGACCAGGGTGGAGATCACCTCGGAGCTCGCGACCTCGCCCGCGGCCTGGCCGCCCATGCCGTCGGCGATGGCCAGCAGCCGGGGGCCGGCGTAGCCGGAGTCCTCGTTGTGGTCGCGGATCATCCCGACATGGGATCCGGCGGCGAATCTCAGTGACAGGCTCATGCGCGCCTCGCCCACCCTCCGGTCGTCATGTGTCGGCCTACTTCCGCAACTCGATGACCGTCTTGCCGATCCGGATCGGCGCGCCCAGCGGGATGGGCACCGGCGTGGTCAGCCGACCACGGTCCAGGTAGGTGCCGTTGGTCGAGCCGAGGTCCTCCACGATCCACTGGCCGTCCCGGTCGGGGTAGATCCTGGCGTGCCGGCCCGACGCGTAGTCGTCGTCCAGCACGATGGTCGAGTCGTGTGCCCGGCCGAGCGTAATGGTCTGCCCCTGGAGGGCGACAGTGGTGCCGGCGAGGGATCCCTCGGTGACGACCAGCTTGGTGGGGGCGCCGCGGCGCTGCCGGCCGGCGGCGCGCGGCTGCGGGGCCGCGCGGCGGCTCTGCGGCGGGGCCTGGGCCTGCTGCGGCTCGGGGCGGCGGGCGACCGGCCGCTGGGTGACGCGGGTGCCGAAGAGGTCGCTGCGGATCACCTGGACGGCCACGATCACGAACAGCCACAGGACGGCCAGGAAGCCCAGCCTCATGACCGTCAGGGTCAGCTCTGACATTGCCCCCCGCTTTACCCTTCGGCTTGCCGGTAGATGACAGTGGTGCTGCCCACGACGATGCGTGAGCCGTCGCGGAGCGTAGCGCGTTTGGTGTGCTGCCCGTCCACCACGATGCCGTTGGTGGAGCCGAGGTCACGGACGGTGGCCGGCTCGGTGGCCTGGATCTCGCAGTGCCTGCGCGAGACGCCCGGGTCGTCCACCCGCACGTCGGCCTCGGTGCTGCGGCCGATGACGAGGGTGGAGCGGGCGATCTGGTGCCGGGTGCCGTTGATCTCGATCCAGCGGCGGACGCGGCCGGCGCTCTGCTGCCCGAAGGGCGGCGACGGGGCGGCGCCGGGCGAGCGCGACGGCATCGGCGGCGGGCCGGCGGGCGGGCGCGGCGTGACGCCGGCGGGCCCGGCCGCCGGGGGGGCCGGGGCCTGGGCGGCCGAGGCGGAGGAGGCCAGGGTGCGGCTGCGCACCCGGTAGAGGCCGGTGTCCAGGGAGGGCGACTGCTCGAGGTGGACCTTGATCTCGCCCATGAACGTGTACCGCTGCTGCTTCGCGTACTCGCGGACCATCCCGGCGAGCTCGTCCCCGAGCTGGCTGGCGTAGGGAGCGAGCCGCTGGTAGTCGCTCGAGCTGAGCTCGACGATGAAGTCGTTGGGGACGACGGTGCGCTCGCGGTTCCAGATGGCCGCGTTGTTGTCGCACTCGCGCTGCAGGGCGCCGGCGATCTCCACCGGCTGGACCTCGGACTTGAAGACCTTGGCGAAGGTGCCGTTGACGAGGCCTTCCAACCGCTGCTCGAAGCGCTTCAGTACTCCCATGTCCTGCACCTCCTTCTCCGTGTCCTGGCGCGCGCGACGTGGTAGTGCTTACTGATCGTATCCACGCGCGAGGCCACCTGGTGGTTCCCCGGCGCGCACCGCACCACCCCTGGATCGTAGGGGCGGGCAAGGAACAGTGTCGCGCATCCGCGGGGGGATCGGGCAGGGGCGAGGGGAAACGTGGGTGAGAGGGCTCCACGAGGCGTGTTAGCCTTCTGCATGTCGGTGGGCGCCCCCGAGGGGAAGCCGCCGGCGGTGCGAGCGCGGGTGGCGGAATAGGCAGACGCGCTGGATTCAGGTTCCAGTGCCCGAAAGGGCGTGGGGGTTCAACTCCCCCCTCGCGCACCGACGGAGAGCCCCCGTCCCGGAGAGATCCGGGACGGGGGCTCTTCTGTGTCCGGGTGGAGTGGCCCCCTCACCCCCAGAGAAAGATGTTAATAATTTTTTCTTTCCATCCTGGAATCGACCCGACTGCCGGGCTCCGCGCGTTTTACGTGATTTCCCGTTTGTTTTCTGTCATGGTTTTCAACGCCCGCTTGAAAGGGCCTGTCAGAACGCGGTCGAAGGGTGAGTCATGCGCCGCCTCGCTTTGTTCGGTCTCCTCGTGGTCGCGGTGTTCGCCATCGGTCCACGGCCACTCGCCTCGGCCGCCGCAGGGGAGGCGTCGTCCATTCCGTTCGCCGAGCGATATCACGCCGTCCAGCACGGCGGGGTCGTGCGGGCCGCCAATTCGGCGATCACCTGCGGTCGCGCGGTGCTCGACACGGCCCCGACCTGCGAGGACGCGCAAGGAGGCGCGACCGCGCTCGGCGGCCAGTACGAGATGGCGTACATCGACGTCGACTCGGATCCCAACACGTACAACTCGAGTCGCGCCGAACTCCGACTGCCCCCGGGATCCCGGGTCACCCACGCCCGCCTTTACTGGGGCGCCAATATCCGGGTCGGCGAACACAAACCGCCGGAGGACAACGGGCGGGTGCTGATCGCGGAACCGGGCGGCCAGTACAAGGAACTCCTCGCGGATTCCGTCATCGGGCACCGGGACACCGGCGACCAGGCCGCGTTCTTCGCCTCGGCAGACGTCACCGAGCTGGTGCGGTGGAGCCAGCCAGGCGACTGGACCGTCGCCCAGATCAACGTCGCCATGGGGCATTCGGCCGCCGGCGGTTGGGGCGGCTGGACCCTCGTGGTCGCCTACGAGAACCCGGCGGAGCCGCTGCGGGAGATCACGCTGTGGGACGGGTTCGTCCCGGTGGACGGGGACGGCGCCGTCGCCGACGTGCGCATTCCCGACCTGCAGGCGGCAGCGGGCGGCCACGGCAGCCTGGGCGTGATGGCCGGGGGCGGCGACCCCGGGCGCTCGGGCGACACGGTGACCGTGCGCGCCGACGACGGCCGGGCCGCCTTGCTCGGCGACGACGCGAACCCGGTCGGCGACGTGATGAACTCCACGATCGCCGACCACGGCCGGGCGGCCACCCAGCGCGAGCCGGACCACGCCAACACCCTCGGCTTCGACTCGGACGTGCTGGACGTCTCGGCCGCGCTGGCGGACGGCGCCGGCGCCCTGGACGTCCGCTTCGGCAGCGCCGAACACGACTACCAGCTGGGGGCGATGTTCCTCCAGGTCGACGCGGCCGCCTGAGCCGCGGGCCCACGTTCGCCCACGTTCGAAGCTCGCAAGTTCCAAGCTCGCAAGGACGGAAGCGTGCTGACCGTAGTGCACCTCGCCCAGCCCGTGGACGGCGGCGTCGCCCGGGTCGTCACCGACCTGGTCCGCGCCCAGACCCGGGCCGGGATCCGCGCCACCCTGCTCTGCCCGTCCGGCGGCGAACTCGGCCGGGCCGCCGCGGCCGCCGGGGCCGACATCCGGCACTGGCACGCCGAGCGCGCCCCCGGGCCCAACCTGCCGTGGGAGGTCGCCTTCGCGGCCCGCGCCATCCGCCGGGCCGCCCCCGACCTCGTCCACCTGCACAGCGCCAAGGCCGGGCTCGCCGGGCGACTGGCGCTGCGCGGCCGGCTGCCCACCGTCTTCCAGCCGCACGCCTGGTCGTTCGAGGCGGTCACCGGGATCGCCGCCGCCCTGGCCACCCGCTGGGAGCGGCACGCGGCCCGCTGGGCCCACCGGGTGCTGTGCGTCAGCGAGGAGGAGCGGCGGCGCGCCGAGCGGGCCGGGATCGTCGCCCGGCACGCCGTCATCCCCAACGGTGTCGACCTCGACCGCTACCCGGCCGCCGACGGGGTGGCACGGCGCAGGGCGCGCGCCGCGCTGGCCGCCGTGCACGCCCTGCCGCAGCGCGCACCGCTCGTGGTGTGCGTCGGCCGGCTCTGCCCACAGAAGGGCCAGGACCTGCTGCTGCGGGCCTGGCCCCGCGTGCTTGATCGTTTCCCCACCGCCCGTCTTGCACTGCTCGGCGACGGGCAGGACCGGGCCGTGCTGCGCCGCGCGGCCGGCGCTGGGGTGCTCTTCACCGGCCACACCGACGACACCCTGCCCTGGTACACGGCCGCCGACCTGGTCGTGCAGCCGTCCCGCTGGGAGGGCATGGCCCTGGCACCGCTCGAGGCGATGGCCGTGGGCAGGCCCGTGGTGCTCACCGACGTCGGCGGCGCCCGCGAGAGCCTGCCGGCGGGCTCGGCCGCGCACTGCCTGGTGCCGCCCGAGGACCCCTCGGCCCTGGCCCGCGCCGTCACCGCGCTGCTCGAGGCCCCCGACCGCCGCCGGGTCATCGGGCGGCGGGCCCGCGAGCACGTCAGGGCCGGCCACGACGTCCGGCTGACGGCCGCCGCCTGCCTCCGGCTCTACCGGGAGCTGCTGCCGCCGGGGCCGCGCGAGTTGCCGGACGCCGTGCCGAGACCGGCGGCCGGCGCCCAGCCCCTCGCCGAGGACGGTGGGGAGCGCGCGCGGCGATGACCATCGAGGGAACCGCCACCGTCGGGACCGGGCAGGCCGGCGCCGCGGCGAGCGCCGGCACGACGACCGCGGGGACCAGGACCGCCGTCGTCCAGCCCCGCGGGCCGCGGGCGGCCGGCCAGTG
>NZ_JBHXFJ010000055.1:0-53384 GCF_042722465.1 Streptomyces sp. NPDC127098 | reverse complement strand
TCAGCCACCGCGTCGCCCCAGCGGTGTGTGGGGGGGGGGGGGTGGGACAGCTCCACCCCCCCGCCTCTCGCGTGGTCGGCCGACGTCGCGGCCACGCCGCACCCGCGGCCTACGGCTCGAACTTGTAGCCGAGGCCACGCACCGTGACCAGGTAGCGCGGGGTGCCGGGGTCGGGCTCGATCTTGGCCCGCAGGCGCTTGACGTGGACGTCGAGGGTCTTGGTGTCCCCCACGTAGTCCGCGCCCCAGACGCGGTCGATCAGCTGCATCCTGGTGAGCACCCGTCCGGCGTTGCGCAGCAGCATCGCCAGCAGGTCGAACTCCTTGAGCGGCAGGTCCACCTTCCGGCCGGAGACGGTGACCACGTGCCGGTCGACGTCCATCCTGACCGGTCCCGCCTCCAGGGCGGCCGGGCTCTCCTCCTCCGACTCCCCCCTGCGGCGCAGCACCGCGCGGATGCGCGCCACCAGCTCGCGGGAGGAGAACGGCTTGGTCACGTAGTCGTCGGCCCCTATCTCGAGGCCGACCACCTTGTCGATCTCGCTGTCCTTCGCGGTCACCATGATGACCGGTACGTTCGATCGGCCCCTGAGCTGGCGGCAGACCTCCGTGCCGGGCAGGCCCGGCAGCATGAGGTCGAGCAGCACCAGGTCGGCGCCGTTGCGCTCGAACTCGTCCAGCCCCTCGGGACCCGTGGCCGCGGTGGCGACCTCGAAGCCCTCCTTGCGGAGCATGTACGACAGAGCGTCGCTGAAAGACTCCTCGTCCTCGACTACGAGCACTCGGGTCACGGGAGGACCTCCCGGGCGGTTTCGTTGGTGCGGGTGGTGTGGTCGGGCTCCGTCGCCCCGTCGGCGTCGACGCCGTCGGGGAACTCGGCCGGTTCGTGCAGGGTGCCACCGAACCCCTCGCGCTTGCGTCGGGCGGCCAGGTGGCGTTCCCGCGCGCTGCCGGGCTCCGGCAGCCGCAGGGTGAAGGTGGAGCCCTGACCTTCAGCGCTCCACACCATGACTTCCCCGCCGTGCGAGGCTGCCACATGCTTGACGATCGCGAGCCCGAGGCCGGTGCCGCCGGTCTGGCGGGAGCGGGCCGGGTCGACGCGGTAGAAGCGCTCGAAGATGCGCTCCTTGTCGGTCTCGGGGATGCCGATGCCCTGGTCGGTCACGGCGATCTCGACCAGGTCGCCGCCGGGCGCGGAGACCTGGGAGCCGGCGATGGCGACCCTGGTGTGGGGCGGGCTGTAGTTGACCGCGTTCTCCACCAGGTTGCCGAGGGCGGCGGCGAGCTGCCCGCGGTTGCCCCAGACGGCGAGGCCCGCGGTGCCGCCGGAGGCGATGGTGATCTGCTTGCTCCCGGCGTGCTGGCGGCAGCGGTCGAGCGCCTCGGTGACCAGTTCCTCGACGGGCACCAGCTCGGCGGCGGTGAGCATGTCGTTGTCCTGCACCCGGGAGAGGTCGATCAGCTCCTGGATGAGGTTGGTGAGCCGGGTGGCCTCCTTCTGCATCCGGCCGGCGAAGCGGCTGACGGCCTCGGGGTCGTCCGCCGCGTCGAGCACGGCCTCGGAGAGCAGGGAGAGCGCGCCGGCCGGGGTCTTGAGCTCGTGGCTGACGTTGGCGACGAAGTCGCGGCGGACGGCCTCGATGCGGCGGGCCTCGGTGAGGTCCTCGACCAGCAGCAGCACCAGGCGGGCGCCGAGCGGCGCGGAGCGGGCGGAGACGGCGAGGACATCGGCGCGGCCGAGCTTGCCGCGCTTGGGCACGTCGAGCTCCAGCTGCCGTATCTCGCCGTCGCGGCGGGTGTCGCGGGCCATCTTCAGCATCGGCTCGACGGCGAGCCGGCCACCGCGCACCAGACCGAGGGCGTAGGCGGCCGAGCTGGCCTTGACGACGCCGTCGTGCTCGTCGAGGACGACGGCCGAGGAGCGGAGCACGGACAGCACGGTGTCCACGCCCGGCGGCAGGACCGCCTCGGCCGGCTGGGCCGTGCGCGGTGGCCTGGTTCGTTCGCGCTCGCTCAGCCGGAATGCCAGCATGGCAACCACGCCGGTGCAGAGACCGGCTATCGCTGCCACTGCGGCGACCGCCGCGTTCACGTCCATATCCTCAGGTTATGCGGGGCTTGCCCACTGACCACAGGTGTGACTGAAGATGCTCTTCCGGCCGCCCGCGAGAGTTCACCTTGCCGACAGCGATGATTCACTTGACGGGGCGGAAACGGCCGCTTTACGAGCAGAGCTTGTGACGGACAGAGCAAGGCGGGCGGAGGAAGGACGAGAGGTCATGCGTGACGCATACCACGAGGAGCTCGACGCGATCAGCGACAACCTGGTCGAGATGGCGAGGTTCGTCGGTTCGGCGATCGGTAGGGCGACGACGGCGATGCTGGACGCCGACCTGAAGCTCGCGGAGAGCGTGATAGAGGCCGACGTGAAGGTCGACGAGATGCACCGCGACCTGGAGAACTCGGCCATAGCACTGCTCGCGCGGCAGCAGCCGGTGGCCACGGACCTGCGGATCGTCGTCACCAGCCTGCGGATGAGCGCGGACCTGGAGCGGTGCGGGGACCTGGCGCAGCACGTGGCGAAGGTGGCGCGGCTGCGGTTCCCCGACTCGGCGGTGCCGAGGGATCTTTCGGCCACCATCCTGGAGATGGGCCAGCTGGCGCAGCGGCTGATGGCCAAGGCGACGGAGGTGCTGATCAC
Source organism: Streptomyces sp. NPDC127098 (assembly GCF_042722465.1). Taxonomy (NCBI): domain Bacteria; kingdom Bacillati; phylum Actinomycetota; class Actinomycetes; order Kitasatosporales; family Streptomycetaceae; genus Streptomyces; species Streptomyces sp. NPDC127098. Next base: position 50,684 of record NZ_JBHXFJ010000055.1, on the reverse strand, counting down.
CAAGGACGTCGAACTGGCGATGCAGCTGGAGCAGGACGACGACGAGATGGACTCGCTGCACCGGACGCTCTTCAGCCACCTGCTCGACGACCGCTGGCGCCACGGGATCGAGACGGCGGTGGACGTGACGCTGCTCGGCCGCTACTACGAGCGCTTCGCCGACCACGCGGTGTCGATCGCGCGCCGCGTCGTCTACCTGGTGACGGGCGAGCACGCCGACGAGTTCGCGCCGGAACCGGAGACGACGGCCTAGCCGGCCGGGCTTGGACGGCGGTTCTTCCCCCACCCACCCGCCCTTTTCCCGCGGCGCGGCCACCGGCGCCGGGCCGCAGGCGGCAGGCCGCGGTTCGTGGCGCCCGCCAGGCGGCAGGCCGCGCTGCGCGCGCCTGGCCGGCCGGCTGCGGGCGCGTACCCGGTCCCACCCGGGGCCCGGGGCGAAGCCCCGTGCGCTGGTGCGCCCCTGTGCGCGGGTTGTCGGGGGTGGGGGTGGCGGCCGTCCATGGGGGGAGGACGATCTGAGGAGGGTCCATGGAGGCGACACCCCTGCCCGCTCCCGTGACACCGCCCGGGGAGCGTCGGCCGCTGCCGTTGCTCGGTGGGTGCGGTTGCGGTTCCGGTTGCAGCTGCGGCTGTCAGTCGGGGTCCGCGTGTCAGTGCGGGGGCAACTGCGGCTGATCCTTTTCAGTCCCTGGGGTCCCGCCCGAGGGGGGTGGGACCCCAGGGCAGCTCCGCCACCAACTCGAACTCCGTGCCCGAGGCGCTCGGCCCGTGCCGCAGCGCGCCGCCCTCGAGCGCCACGCGCTCCTCGAGGCCGGCGAGGCCGGCGCCCGAGCCCGGGATCTCGGCGGCCGAGGGGCGCGCCGGCAGCGCGCTCCGCACCGCGACCGTGAGGCCCTGCCCGGGCGCGCCGCCGATGGCCACCTGGACGGGCGCCCCCGGCGCGTGCTTGCGCGCGTTGGTCAGGCCCTCCTGCACCACGCGGTAGGCCGTGCGCTGCACGGTGGTCCTGAGCGCCGCCGCCGCGCCCGCGTCCACGTCGCGGGTGTAGACGACGCGCTGGCCGGCCCGCTCCGCCTCGGTGACGAGCCCGCCGATGTCGGCCACGCCGGGCTGCGGGCCGCCCTCGCCCTGGCCGCGCCCGCGCAGCACCGTCAGCACCTCGCGCAGCTCCTCCAACGCCTGGTGCGCCGTGTCCCTGATGACGCGCGCGCTGTCGCCTATCTCCGTGTCGCTGAGCGGCTTGGCGCCGCCCGCCGCGGCGTCGGTGCGGTAGGCGAGCGCGCCGGCGTGCACCGAGAGAAGCGAGATGCGGTGCGCGAGCACGTCGTGCATCTCGCGCGCGATGGCCTCGCGCTCGGTGCGCCGCGCGTCCACCAGGCGTCTGGTGTGCTCGGCCCGCTCCCGCCTGGCGTCGGCCCGCAGCCGGACCACGAGCTGGCGGCGCAGCCGCACGCTGGCGCCCCAGACGAAGAAGAACAGGTAGTAGGCGATCATGAACGAGACGGCCATGTAGCCGCCGTCGTGCGGGACGCTGTACTCGACGAGGTAGGGCGTGAGGACGGCGAAGTGCGCCCCGAGGACCAGCAGCGCGGTGGACAGCGGCAGCCGCAGGCCGAGGTTGAGGATGCCGAAGGTGACCGCGCCGAAGCCGCAGCTGGAGAACGCCGTGACGGGGAGGAGGGCGAGGCCGATGGCCAGCGGGTGCTCCCGGCGCCACCAGATCGCCAGGCAGGCGAACGCGCCGAGCCAGGGGTCGACGGTCGACATCCAGTCCGGCAGGTAGAACCGGCTGGGCAGGTCGATCAGGAGCAGCAGCCAGACGGCGGCCGAGAGGGCGAAGAACAGGCCGTCGACCGCCCAGTCCCGGCCGGTGCGACGCGGGCGGGCGCTGCTGCCCTCGGCCAGCAGCTCCCCTGGCAGCAGCCACCGCTGCTCCCATCCGTCGCGCAGCGCCCCCGTATCGGTCATGTATACGAGATTAAGGGCTCGCCGGCCGCCGGCCGGGGGGAAGGACCGGCCGGCGGGACGTGGGCGCGGTGGGCTACTTCTTGCCCTGGTTCTTGACGGCCTCGATGGCGGCCCTGGCGGCCTCCGGGTCCAGGTAGCGGCCGCCGGGGGTGACGGGGCGGAAGTCGGCGTCCAGCTCGTAGAGGAGCGGGATGCCGGTGGGGATGTTGAGGCCCACGATCTCCGCGTCCGAGATGCCGTCCAGGTGCTTGACCAGGGCGCGCAGGCTGTTGCCGTGCGCGGTGACCAGCACGGTGCGGCCGGTGAGGAGGTCGGGGACGATGCCGTCGTACCAGTAGGGCAGCATCCGGACGACGACGTCCTTCAGGCACTCGGTGCGCGGCCGCAGCTCGCTCGGGATGGTGGCGTAGCGCGGGTCGTCGCTCTGCGACCACTCGGCGCCGTCGGCGAGCTCCGGCGGCGGGGTGTCGTAGGAGCGGCGCCACTTCATGAACTGCTCCTCGCCGAACTCGGCGAGGGTGGCGGCCTTGTCCTTGCCCTGCAGGGCGCCGTAGTGCCGCTCGTTGAGCCGCCAGGAGCGCCGGACGGGGATCCAGCCCCGGTCGGCGGCGTCGAGCGCCAGGTTGGCGGTGCGGGTGGCCCGCTTGAGCAGGGAGGTGTGCAGCACGTCGGGGAGCAGGCCGGCCTCCTTCAGCAGCTCGCCGCCGCGGACCGCCTCCTTCTCGCCCTTCTCGTTCAGGTTGACGTCCACCCAGCCGGTGAACAGGTTCTTGGCGTTCCACTCGCTCTCGCCGTGGCGGAGCAGGATCAGCTTGTACGGTGCGTCGGCCATGAGGCCGAGAGTAGACGGCACCCCCGTGCGGCGGCGGATCGCCCCCGGGATCACCTCCGGTGCAAAGTGGAGGAATGAGGGCATTTCGCTCTGGCCCACGCCTGCGGAGCGTCGTCGGCCAGATGTTCATCCTCCAGGTGGTGATCACGCTGCTGCTGGTCGCCGCCGGGGTGGGTGCCCTCGTGCTGGAGAAGCGCCACGAGAAGCGCGCCGCGGCCGCCGAGCGCGCCCTGGTGGTGGCCCAGACCTTCGCCAACTCGCCGGGGATCGTGCGCGCCCTGCGCTCGGACGACCCGTCGGCCGAGCTCCAGCCGAGCGCCGAGGCGGCCAGGAAGGCCACCGGCGTCGACTTCATCGTGGTGATGGACCCCGACGGCATCCGCTACACCCACCCCAACCCCGACCAGATCGGCAAGCGCTTCATCGGCACCTTCAGGCCAGCCGCCCAGGGCCATGTGGTGCGGGAGCAGGCCACCGGCACGCTCGGCGCCTCGGAGCGCGCGGTGGTGCCCGTGCGGGACGGGGACGGCCGGGTGATCGGGATGGTCGCGTGCGGCGAGACGCTGCGCAAGATCAACCTGATGGTCAGCAGCGAGCTGCCGCTGCTGTTCGGCGCGGCCGGCGTCGCGCTGGCCCTGACCATCGGCGGCGCCGCGTTCGTCAGCCGGCGGCTGCTACGGCAGACCCGGGGCCTGGGGCCCAGCGAGATCACCCGACTGTACGAACTCCACGACGCGGTTCTGCACTCGGTCCGCGAGGGCGTGCTGATCCTGGACGAGGACTGCCGCCTGCTGCTGGTCAACGAGGAGGCGCGGCGGCTCCTCGACCTGCCGGAGGACACGACCGGCAGGCCCCTCGGCGACCTAGGCCTCGACGAGGCCACCCAGGAGCTGCTCAGCAGCGCGGAGGACGTCACGGACGAGGTGCACCCGGCCGGCGGCCGGCTGCTCGCCGTCAACCTGCGCCACACCACGGGCCGCGGCGGCCCGCCGGCCGTCGTGGCCACGCTGCGCGACACCACCGAGATCCAGGCGGTCTCCGGCCGCGCCGAGACCGCCCAGCGCCGGCTCGGGCTGCTCTACGCGGCCAGCGTCCGGATCGGCACCACCCTGGAGATCACCAGGACCGCGGAGGAGCTGGTGGAGGTCGCCGTGCCGGAGTTCGCCGACTACGTCAGCGTCGACCTGTCGGAGACCGTGCTGCGCGGCGACGAGCAGCCGGGCACCGACATCAGGATCAGACGGATCGCCGCCGGCGGCATCACCGCCGACCACCCCCTCTACCCCTCGGGCCAGGCCCTCTCCCTGCGCCCTGAGACGGCCGAGGTGATGGGGCTGCGCGGCGGCCGGGCCCAGCTGGAGACCGACCTGCGCGGCACCGACTGGTGGCGGGCCGGCGACGAGGAACACGCCAGGCGGCTGCTCGACCTGGGCCTGCACTCGCTGATCTCCACGCCGCTCCAGGCGCGCGGGGTGGTGCTCGGCGTGGCCAACTTCTGGCGCTCCCGGGAGGGCGCGCCGTTCGACGAGCAGGACCTGGAGCTGGCCGAGGACCTCGCCGCGCGCACCGCCGTCACGGTGGACAACGCCCGCCGCTACGCGCGCGAGCACGAGATGGCCGCCACTCTCCAGCGCAGCCTGCTGCCGCGCGAGGTGCCGGAGCAGAACGCGGTGCGGGCCGCCTACCGCTACCGGCCGGCCGAGGCGGTGGGCGGTGACTTCTTCGACGTGATCCCGCTCTCCGGCGCCCGGGTCGCGCTGGTCGTCGGCGACGTGGTGGGCCACGGACTGCACGCGGCCGCCACCATGGGCCGGCTGCGCACCGCCGTGCACAACTTCGCGGCGCTCGACCTGCCGCCCGACGAGCTGCTCGGCCACCTGGACGAGCTGGCCGACCGGGTGGACCGCGACGAGGCGGGGTTGGACGGCGCCACCGGCACCATCACCGGCGCCACCTGCCTGTACGCGATCTACGACCCGGTCGAGGGCGTGGTCACCATGGCGCGCGCCGGGCACCTGCCGCCGGCGCTGATCCTGCCCGACCACTCGGTCTCCTTCCCCGAGCTGCCGGCCCAGCCGCCGCTGGGCGTCGGCGGCATGCCCTTCGAGACCGCCGAGCTGCGGCTGCCCGAGGGCAGCGCCCTGGTCCTCTACACCGACGGCCTGGTGGAGGCCAGGCAGCGGGACATCGACCGCGGCCTTGGGCTGCTGGCCGACGCGCTGCGCCACTCGGCCCTGCGGGACGAGGACCCGGACGACATGTGCGACGCGGTGCTCGACGAGCTGCTGCCGCCCCGTCCGGGCGATGACGTGGCGCTGCTGGTCGCCCGCACCCGGATGCTCTCGCCCGACCAGGTCGCGGTGTGGGACGTGCCGACGACGGCGGCGGCCGTCGCGCCGATCCGGGCCGCCGTCAGCGAGCGCCTCGACGAGTGGCGGCTGAGCGAGATGGCGTTCATCACCGAGCTGATCCTGACCGAGCTGATCACCAACGCCATCCGGCACGCGTCGGGCCCCGTACGGGTGCGGGTGCTGCGCGACCGGACGCTGATCTGTGAGGTGTCGGACTCCAGCAGCACCTCGCCGCACCTGCGGAACGCGAAGGACACCGACGAGGGCGGGCGCGGCCTGTTCATGGTGGCGCAGTACGCCGAGCGCTGGGGCACCCGCTACACGCCGGAGGGCAAGGTCATCTGGGCCGAGCAACGGATGCCGGCCGGCTGGCGTCAGGAGTCCTGAGCCGGCCTGGTGAGGTGCGCGAAGGCGTCGAGGTTGCGGGTCGACTCGCCGCGGGCCGTGCGCCAGGCGTACTCCTTGCGGATGGCGGTGGCGAAGCCCAGCTCCAGCAGGGTGTTGAACGAGCCGTCCGCCTGTTCGAGGACGGTGCCGAGCAGCCGGTCGATCTCCTCGGGGGTGATCGCGGCCAGCGGCAGCCGGCCCACCAGGTAGACGTCGCCCGTCGCGTCCACCGCGTAGGCCACGCCGTAGAGGCGGGTGTTGCGCTCCAGCAGCCAGCGGTGCACGGCGGCCGCGTTCTCGTCCGGGCGGCGGATCACGAAGGCGTTCACCGAGAGGCTGTGCCGGCCGACCACCAGCGAGCAGGTGGTGGACAGCTTGCGGGTGCCGGGCAGGGTGACGACGTACCGTCCCGGCGCCGGGCTCTCCCACTCGGCGCCGCTCTCCCGCAGCGCCGCCTCCAACGCACCTGCCGCACCCTCGACGCCGTCAGCCATGGGCCGATCGTAGCCCGCGGCCGGCCCGGAACCGCCTGGCCTCCACGGCCGCCCGGTAGACCTCCAGGGTGCCGGCCGCCGTGGCCTCCCAGCCGAAGCGGCGGGCGTGCCGGGCGGCCTCCGCGCCGAGCCGGCCGGCGTGCGCGGGGTCGGCGAAGCGGCGCAGCGCCGCCGCGTACTCCACCGGGTCGTGGCCGTCGATCAGGTAGCCGGTGGCGCCGTCCCGCACCACCACGGGCAGCCCGCCGACGGCCGCCGCCACCACCGGCGTCCCGCACGCCTGCGCCTCGACGGCGACCAGGCCGAACGACTCACTGTAGGACGGCATCACCAGCACGTCGGCCGCCCGGTACCAGTCGGCGAGCTCCGCCTGCGAGACCGGCGGCCGGAAGCGCACGAGATCGCCGATGCCCAGCCTGGCCGCCAGCTTCCGCATCCGCTCGGGACGGGCGAGCCCGGTGCCGCTCGGCCCGCCGACCACCGGCACCAGCAGCCGCCGGCGCAGCGCCGGCTCCGCGTCGACCAGTTCCCGGACGGCCTGCAGCAGGATGTCGGGCCCCTTCAGCGGCTGGATGCGGCCGGCGAACAGCGGGATCAGCGCGTCGGCCGGCAGCCCGAGCCGCTCCCTGGCGGCGGCCCGCCCGTCCCCCGGACGGAAGGTGGCCAGGTTGACCCCGGGGTGGACGACGGCGGTGCGCAGCGGGTCGGCGTCGTAGTGGCCGACCAGCTCGGCGGCCTCGCCCGCGGTGTTGGCGATCAGCCGGTCGGCGGCCTGCACGATCTGCGTCTCGCCGATGACCCGGGCCGCGGGCTCCGGGGTGTCGCCGGTGGCCAGCGCCGCGTTCTTCACCTTGGCCATGGTGTGCATGGTGTGCACCAGCGGCACCCCCCAGCGTTCGGCGGCCAGCCAGCCGACGTGCCCGGAGAGCCAGTAGTGCGAGTGCACCAGGTCGAAGTAGCCGGGCGGCTGTTCGGCCCAGGTCTGCATCACGCCGTGCGTGAAGGCGCACAGTTGCGCCGGCAGCTCCTCCTTGCTGAGCCCCTCGTAGGGGCCGGCCTCCACGTGCCGCACCCGCACCCCCGGCACCAGCTCGACGGTGGGCGCGAGCCCGCCGGCCGTCGCCCGGGTGAACACCTCCACCTCGATGCCGAGCGCCGCCAGCTGCCGCGACAGCTCCACGATGTAGACGTTCATGCCGCCGGCGTCTCCGGTGCCCGGCTGGTCGAGCGGCGAGGTGTGCACGCTGAACATCGCGACCCGGCGGACGTGTGGCACAGCGGCTCCTGCTCGTCGCTTGGGGGAACTTCGGGGAAGGGACCAGGAGGTGCAACCCGGCACCGGAAGCTCGTGTTCCCATTGTGCGGGACCGTTACCCTCGACCGCATGCGGCAGGGTCCCGAGGGAAAGCCAGAGGGAAATGTCACACGCGGCACCACCAACCCGAACCGGCTGCGCCGCATGGACCGCTGGATCGCCGCCACGCTCGGCCCCGCGCTGCGCCGCTCGACCGCCCCGCCCTCGGCCGTCGACCTCGGCTACGGGGCGGCGCCCTGGACCGCCGTCGAACTGCTCGCCCGGCTGCGTCGGGTGCGGGCCGACGTCCGGCTGTTCGGCGTCGAGATCGACCAGGCCAGGGTGGCGGCGGCGCTGCCGTACGCGGGCCCCGGGCTCGACTTCGTGCGCGGCGGCTTCGAGCTGCCGCTGCCGGGCGGCCGACGGCCGCTGCTGATCAGGGCGGCCAACGTGCTGCGGCAGTACGCCGAGGACGAGGTGCCGGCCGCCTGGGCCCGGCTCTGCGGGCGGCTCGCGCCCGGTGGGCTGCTGGTCGAGGGCACCTGCGACGAGATAGGCCGCCGGCACGCCTGGGTGGCGCTCGACGCCGCCGGGCCCCGCACCCTCACCCTGGCCGCCAGGACCGCCTCCCTCACCGCCCCGTCCGAACTCGCGGAGCGGCTGCCCAAGGCGCTGATCCACCGCAACGTGCCGGGCGAGCCGATCCACGCGCTGCTGCGCGACCTGGACCGCGCCTGGGCCTCGGCCTCGCCCTACGCGGCCTTCGGGCCGCGCCAGCGCTGGCTCCGCGCCGTCGCCCTGCTGGCCGCCGACTGGCCGGTCGCCGACCGGGGGCGGCGGCAGCGCCACGGCGAGCTGACCGTGCCGTGGGCGGCCGTCTGCCCGGCCAGAGGACCACTGGCCGGCACGGCCGCCGCCCGCGGCTAGGGCCGGGACGGCCCTACGGCGCGACGTGCGGAAGCGCTTCGTCGAGCAGCAGCCGGTCGGGCTCGTGGCTCAGCCGGGCGCGGGCCCCGACCGGCGGGAGCCACAGCACCCGGTCGACCTCGTCGTTCGGCTCGAAGCCGCCGCCCACCGCCTCCGCCACCCAGTACCTGACCTCCTTGGGTCGGCCCTTCGCCAGATAGCGGGCCGTGCTCAGCGGCGCGCCGAGCCGGCAGTCGAGGCCGGTCTCCTCCCGCACCTCGCGCAGCGCGGCGGCCTCCGCCGGCTCGCCGGCGTGCAGCTTGCCCTTCGGGTGCGACCAGTCGTCGTAGCGCGGCCGGTGCACCAGCACCAGCTCGACGCCATCCGCCGCCCGCCGCCACACCACGCAGCCGGCCGCCTGCACCGGGCGCGCCGGCTCGCCGTCAGCCGGCGCCGCCACGACGCTTCCTCCGGCCCTCGATCAGCGTCTCCTGCACGTTCCGCAGGGGCTGGCCCTCGTCGTCGAACGCGTGCCGCGTCCAGTCGCCGTGCTGGTCCAGGTGCCAGGACTCGGACGAGTCCGAGGTGCCGGTGGACAGCAGCCGGGTCAGCGCCGAGCGGTGCCCGGGGTCGCTGACCCGCACCAGCGTCTCGATCCGCCGGTCCAGGTTCCGGTGCATCAGGTCGGCGCTGCCCAGCCACACCTCGTTCTCGCCGCCGCCCGCGAAGGCGTAGACCCGGGAGTGCTCAAGGAAGCGGCCGAGGACGCTGCGCACCCTGATGTTCTCCGAGAGCCCCGGCACCCCGGGGCGCAGCGAGCAGATGCCGCGCACCCACACGTCCACCGGGACGCCGGCCTGCGAGGCGCGGTAGAGGGCGTCGATCACCGCCTCGTCGACGATCGAGTTCACCTTGATCCGCACCCAGGCCGGCCGGCCGGCGCGGTGGTTGTCGACCTCGCGGCGGATCCGGGAGATCAGGCCGTCCCGCAGCGAGCGCGGGGCGACCAGCAGCCGGCGGTAGTTGTCCCGCCGGGAGTAGCCGGAGAGCCGGTTGAACAGGTCGGACAGGTCGGCGCCCACCTCGGCGTCGGCCGTCAGCAGCCCCAGGTCCTCGTAGAGTCTGGCCGTCTTGGGGTGGTAGTTACCGGTGCCGACGTGCGAGTAGCGGCGCAGCTCGTCGCCCTCCTGCCGCACCACCAGCGACAGCTTGCAGTGCGTCTTGAGCCCGACGAGGCCGTAGACGACGTGGCAGCCGGCCTCCTCCAGCTTCCTGGCCCACTTGATGTTGGCGTGCTCGTCGAACCGCGCCTTGATCTCCACCAGCACCAGCACCTGCTTGCCCGACTCGGCGGCGTCGATCAGCGCGTCCACGATCGGCGAGTCGCCCGAGGTGCGGTACAGCGTCTGCTTTATCGCCAGCACGTCGGGGTCGCCCGCCGCCTGCTCGAGGAACGCCTGCACCGAGGTGGAGAACGAGTCGTACGGGTGGTGCAGCAGCACGTCGCGCTGGCGGAGCGCGGCGAAGATGTCGGGCGCCGAGGCGGACTCCACCTCGGCCAGGTCGCGGTGGGTGCCGGCGACGAACTTCGGGTACTTCAGCTCCGGCCGGTCAAGCGCCGCGATCGAGCCGAGCCCGGTGAGGTCCAGCGGGCTGGGCAGCGTGAAGACCTCCTCGCGGCTGATCTTCAGCTCGCGCACCAGCCGGTCGAGCACCCTCGGGTCGACGCTGTCCTCGACCTCCAGACGCACGGGCGGCCCGAAGCGGCGCCGCAGCAGCTCCTTCTCCAGCGCCTGGAGCAGGTTCTCCGCGTCGTCCTCCTCGACCTCCAGGTCCTCGTTCCTGGTGACCCGGAACACGTGGTGCGCCAGCACCTCCATGCCGCGGAACAGCTCCTCCAGGTGCGCGGCGATCACGTCCTCGACCGGCACGAAGCGCTGCGGCGACGCCTCGAGGAAACGGTCAAGCAGCGGCGGCACCTTCACGCGGGCGAAGTGCTCGTTGCCGGAGGACGGGTTGCGGACCACGACCGCGAGGTTGAGCGAGAGTCCCGATATGTACGGGAAAGGGTGCGCCGGGTCGACGGCGAGCGGCGTGAGGACCGGGAAGATCTTCTTGCGGAACATGGAGAAGAGCCGGGTCTGCTCCTGCTCGGTCAGGTCCTGCCAGCGGACCAGGTGGATCCCGGCCTCGGCGAGCCGCGGGGCGACGGTCTTCTGGTAGCAGGCGGCGTGCCGGCTCATCAGCTCGCGGGTGCCGGCCCAGATCGACTCCAGCACGTCACGCGGCGCCTGCCCGGTCAGCGAGCGGGTGGCGACGCCGGTCGCGATCCGGCGCTTCAGACCCGCGACCCGGACCATGAAGAACTCGTCCAGGTTGCTGGCGAAGATGCTGAGGAAGTTCGCCCGCTCGAGCAACGGCGTGTCGGGATCCTCGGCGAGGTCGAGCACCCGTTCGTTGAACGCGAGCCAGCTGCGCTCGCGATCGAGGAACCGGTCCGCCGGGAGCTCGGCCTCCGACTCGACGGTCGGCGCCGGCGCGGCGGGCTGCGGGACGAGGGCGGCGCGGGTTTCCTGACTCATGCCTCCATTCTCGCGCTACGTGTGCAAACGGGGCACGTCAGCGCGGTAAACAGGCTGACAGCGTGCGCGGGGCGGCGTAGCCGCCCGGGGCGCCGCCGCGCTTCGCGCGGGCGCTTCCCCCCCACCCGCCCGCCCTTCCCGCTGGCGCGGAGCGCCACCCCCGCGCTCCGCGCGGCACCGACCTGACGGCCCGCGCCCACTCGCCCGCCCTCTTCCGCGCTCCGCGCGGTGCGAGGCCACCGCCGAGGGCGGGCCGGCGGGCGCGGCACCGGGCCGCCAGGCCCGGGCGGCGGCTGCGGCCGTATGCCGGCCCCGCGCTCCGCGCGGTGCGGCGGCTGCGCCGCCGGAGCGCGGGCTGCGCCGCGCGAGGCCACCGCCGAGGGCGGGTGGGTGGGCGCGGACCGGGCCTGGCGGCTGCGCCGCCCAGGGCCGGCGGATCCGGCGCACGCCGGCGAAAGGGCGGGTGGGTGGGCGCGGCACCGGGGCCGCCAGGCCCGTGCGGCGGTTCGTCAGGATTCCGTGCGGTACATCAGGTCCACCTCGAAGGTGCGGAAGCCGAGGGACTCGTAGAGGCGGACCGCCGTGCCGTTGTCGGCGTCGACGTAGAGCATGGCCGTGTCCAGGCCGGGGCGCCCGGCCAGGTGGCGGAGGCCGGTCGTGGTGAGGGCGCGGCCCAGGCCGAGGCCCTGCGCCGCCGGCGAGACGCCGAGGACGTAGATCTCGCCGAGGCCCTCGGCCCGGTGCTCCTTGGTCCAGTGGAAGCCGAGCAGCTCGCCGTCCGCCTGCCGCTCCGCGAGGAAGAAGCCGGCCGGGTCGAACCACGGCTCCGCCTTGCGCGCGTCGAGGTCACGCTGGGTGAGCGAGCCCTGCTCTGGGTGGTGCGCGAACGCCGCCGCGTTGACGGCGAGCCAGGCCGCGTCGTCCTGTCCCGGCACGAACGTCCGCACCCGCACGCCCGCCGGCAGCGTCGGCTCGGCCGACCGGAGGCCGCCGAGCGGCCGCCGCAGCTGTCGCAGCTCGCGGAAGAGCGTGAGCCCGAGGGCCTGCGCCAGGTGGCGTGCCCGCGGGTGGCCGCCGTGGGCCCACAGCCGCAGCCGGTGGCCGGACTCGTCGAGCAGGGCCCGGCCGAGCCTCCTGCCGTGGCCCTGGGCGCGCCGCTCCGGGTGGACGACGAGTTCGCCGGCCGGCGGCTCGACGGCGTCCGTGCCGTCGAGTTGGGCGTAGCCGGCGATCGTGTCCCCGTCCCACAGCAGCAGGTGTCGCACCCCGGCGCGCGGGCCGTCCCGCAGCAGCAGCCGGCCCTGTTCGGACACCGCGTACTGGCCGTCGACCTTGGCCGCGGCCTCGATCAGCTCCCGGACCAGGCGTAGTTCGTCCGCCTCCACCTGATCGCGCACCAGGATCTCGCTCATGCTCTAGACAGTAGGACACCCCGGGCCCGCACCCCCCGAATGCGCCCGTTCACTTCCTTTCACCTCGCCGTTACACACATCCCCCTGCCGGGCTACGCGCGTAGCCAATAGGGTGCCGCTCATGCACGCACGGATGTTCAGACTGACCGCGGGAGCCGCCACGTTGGCCGCCGTCGGGGCGCTCGCCGTCGCCCTGCCCGCCGCGCAGGCGCAGCCCGACAACGACTCGAGAACCAGGCCAGGTCCCACCGTCGACCTCCAGTTGCTGGCGATCAACGACCTGCACGGCGCCCTCGAACCGCCCACCGGGTCCAACGGCCAGGTCACGCACCGGCACGAGGACGGCACCACCGAGCAGCTCACGGCCGGTGGCGTGGAGTACCTGGCGACCGGGCTGCGCGAGGCGCGCGAGGGCCAGCGGCGCTCCCTGACCGTGGCGGCCGGCGACCTGGTCGGCGCCACCCCGCTGCTGTCCGGCCTCTTCCACGACGAGCCCACCATCGAGGCGTTGAACGAGCTGGAGATGGACGTGGCGGGCGTGGGCAACCACGAGTTCGACGAGGGCTGGGAGGAGCTGACCCGGCTGCAGGAGGGCGGCTGCCACCCGGTGGACGGCTGCTACGTCGAGGGCCGCGAGTTCGAGGGCGCCGACTTCCCCTACCTGGCGGCCAACGTGGTGGACGAGGACACCGGCCGCCCGATCCTGCCGCCCTACTCGGTGCAGAACCTGAACGGGGCCCGGGTCGGCTTCATCGGCGTGACCCTGGAGGGCACCGCCGACATCGTCACCCAGGAGGGCATCGAGGGCCTGGAGTTCCTGGACGAGGTCGAGACCATCGACCGCTACTCACGCGAGCTGCGCCGCCGGGGCGTGAACGCGGTCGTGGTGCTGATCCACGAGGGCGGCTACCCGACCGACACGGCCTACAACAACCGCTGCGAGGGCGGCGCCGACGGCGGCGTCTCCGGGCCGATCGTGGACATCGCCGAGCAGGCCAGCTCCGCCGTGGACGTGTTCGTCAGCGGCCACACCCACCAGCCCTACGTCTGCGCCATCCCCGACCCCTCGGGCCGGGAGCGCCTGGTGACGTCGGCGGCCTCCAACGGCCGGCTCTTCACCGAGCTGAACATGAAGTACGACCTGCGCTCCGGCGACATCGTGCGGGCCTCGGTCGAGGGCAGCAACCGGGTCGTGGACCGCGAGCAGCCGGCGGCCGCCGACCTGACCGCGCTGATCGACTACTGGAGCGAGCTGGCCGCGCCGGTGGCGAACGCGCCGATCGGCTACATCTCCGAGGACATCAGGGGCCGCGGCGCCGGCACGCCCGAGTTCCCGCTCGGCGACCTGATCGCCGACGCGCAGCTGGCGCACGCCCGTGAGCTCGACCCGTCGGCCGCGGTGGCGCTGATGAACCCGGGCGGGGTGCGCGCCGACCTGACGTACGCGGCCTCAGGTGACGAGGGCGACGGCGTGGTGACGTACGGCGAGGGCTTCACGGTCCAGCCGTTCTCGAACACGGTCAACCTCCTCGACCTCACCGGTGAGGAGCTGCTCCAGGTGCTGCGCGAGCAGGTGACCGGGGTGAACCAGTCGTCGCCGAAGATCCTCCAGCCCTCGGCCGGCCTGACGTACACGCTGGACCTGACCCGTTCGGGCGCCGAGCGGATCGTGGCGGACTCGGTGCGGATCGACGGCGAGCCGCTGGACCCGGCGGCCACCTACCGGGTCGCGGTCAACTCCTTCCTGGCCGGCGGCGGCGACGGCTTCGCCACCCTGGCGGACGGCGACAACCCGCTGGTCGGCGACGACGACATGGCGGTGCTCGCGGAGTACCTGACGGCCAACTCCTCGGCCGGGGCGCCGCTCTCGGCTCCGGCGGCGGACCGCGTCACCGTCGTCCAGTGACCGCACGCGCCACCTGATGCGGCCGGGCCCGGCGTGGGCCCGGCCGCATCGGCGTTCACCGGCCGCGCGGCAGCGCGATCGCGGTGACGAGCAGTCCGTCCTGGGCCAGCCAGCGGCCGGTGAACGAGTCGTGCCGCACCCCGTCGACGACCGGCCCCGGCACCAGCAGCCGGGCCGTGAAGGTGCCGGCCGCCAGATCGAAGTCGAGCGCCGCCTCCTCGAAGTCGAGCCACTTCCCGGTGAGCGGGTACCAGACCTTGTAGACGCTCTCCTTGGCGCTGAACAGCAGCCGCTCCCAGCACACTTCGGGATGGACGGCGGCCAGCCGGCGCAGCCTCGGCCGCTCCTCGGGCAGCGAGATCAGGTCGAGCACGCCCGGGTCACGCAGCGGCTCGTCGGGCTCGGCGTCGATGCCGAGGCCGGCCACGGCGTCCCGGCGGGCGACCGCCGCGGCCCGGTAGCCGTCGCAGTGCGTCAGGGAGCCGACGAAGCCGGCCGGCCAGCCGGGCGCCCCGCGCTCGCCGGGCAGCAGCGGCACCCGGGGGCCGCCGAGCGCGGCCAGCGCGGTGCGGGCGCAGTGCCGCACGGTGGCGAACTCGCGCCGCCGCTTGTCGACGGCGTTGGCCACGTGCGCCGATTCCTCGGGGAACAGCTCCGGCTGCTCGGCCGGGTCCCCGAACGACTCGACCACCTCCACCGGTTCGTCGGCCAGCAGCTTGCCGAGCACCCCGCTCACCGCCCCACCGCCGCGGCCGGCAGGATCGGCACCAGGCGTCCCGGCGTGCTGGGGCGCGGCTGCCACTCGCGCGGGTAGCCGAGCGAGACCTCCTGGTGGAGGACGCCGTCGACGCGCATCTCGCGGGGGATGTGCAGGTGTCCGTAGACCACGGCCGCGGCGCGGAAGCGGACCGGCCAGTCGTGGGTGGCCTCCGTGCCGCACCACAGCGCGAACTCGGGGTAGCGCAGGATCCGGGTCGGTTCGCGCACGATCGGCCAGTGGTTGACCAGCACGCTGGGCAGGCCCTCGGGCAGCTCGGCGACGAGCCGCGCCTCGGTGGCCGCGACCCTGGCCCGGCACCAGTCGTCCAGGCCGGGGTGGGGGTCGGGGTGGAGCATGAACTCGTCGGTGCAGACCACGCCGGCGGCCTCGGCGACCCGGAGGGCATCGGCCTTGCTGTGGGTGCCGGCCGGCCGGAAGGTGTAGTCGTAGAGCAGGAAGAGCGGCGCGATCACGGCGGGCCCGCCCTCGCCCTCCCACACCGGGTACGGGTCCTCGGGCGTGACGATCCCGAGCCGGCGGCACAGCTCGACCAGGTACGCGTAGCGCGCCTCGCCGGTGAGCCGCACCGGGTCGTCGGGCGGCGTCCACAGCTCGTGGTTGCCCGGCACCCACACCACCTTGGCGAACCGCTCGGCGAGCAGGGTCAGCGCCCACTCGATGTCGCCCGTCAGCTCGCCCACGTCCCCGGCGACCAGCAGCCAGTCGTCGTCGGACGCCGGCCGCAGCCGCTCCACGATCGCCCGGTTCTCGTCGTACCGCACGTGCAGGTCGCTGATGGCGACGAGTCTCCCCGCCTTCCCCATGCGCCACTCCCCTCAGGTCAACCTCAAGAAAACTTGAGCTCTGCGCTACGCTCGGCGGCATGCCCCAGAGCACCATCGCGAAGGAACTCACCATCGGCCAGCTTGCCCAGCGCAGCGGCGTCGCCACCTCCGCACTCCGCTTCTACGAGGAGCAGGGCCTGATCACCAGCCGCCGCACCTCGGGCAACCAGCGCCGCTACGCCCGCGACATGCTGCGCCGGGTGGCGTTCATCAGGGTCTCGCAGAACGTCGGCATGCCGCTCGCCGCCATCCGCGACGCGCTGCACCGGCTGCCCGAGGGCCGCACCCCCAACAGGGACGACTGGGCCGAGGTCTCCGAGTCGTGGCGGGCCGACCTCGACCGGCGCATCCACCGCCTACGGCAGCTCCGGGACGGCCTGACCGACTGCATCGGCTGCGGCTGTCTCTCCCTGGAGAGCTGCGTGCTGGCCAACCCCGACGACATCTGCGGCCAGAGCGGCGCCTGCGGCCCCGTCCGCCTGCTCGCCGACGGCGAGGACCCGTTGGAGGCGCCGGAGGTGTCCGGTTCCTGCGTGCCTGTGGCGAGCTGTCGCTAGCGTTGCCCGGCATGACGCACACCGCGACGCCGGACGAGACCGAGGTCACCGCCGAGCTGGTCATGGACCTGCTGCGCGAGCAGCATCCCGACCTGGCCGACCGCCCCGTGCGGCTCGGCGCGCGCGGCTGGGACAACCAGCTGTGGCGGCTCGGCGACGACCTCGCGGTCCGGCTGCCCTGGGCGACCGGGACGGCCGACGCCCTGTTGCTGAAGGAGCACGCCTGGCTGCCCACGCTCGCCCCACTGCTTCCGCTGCCGATCCCCGTCCCGCAGCGCCTCGGCGCGCCCTCCGAGCGGTTCCCCCGCCCCTGGATCGTCACCACCTAGGTGCCGGGCTCGCCCGCCGACCGCGCCCCCGCCACCCGCGCCGAGGAGGCGGCCGACGCGCTGGCCACCTTCCTCACCGCGCTGCACCGGCCGGCGCCCGCCGACGCGCCCGTCAGCCAGGACGGCCGTGGGGAACCACTGGGCGAGCGTGCTCAGCGGTTCTTCGAGCACCAGCTCGCCCAGGCGGTCGAGTTCGGGCTGGTCCCCGATCCCGACGCCGTCCGCGCGATCTGGGCGGACGCCGTCGCGGCCCCCGACTGGGCGGGCCCGGCGCTCTGGCTCCACGGCGACCTGCACCCGGCCAACGTCCTCACCGCCGACGGCACCTTCTGCGGCGTGATCGACTTCGGCGCCCTGTGCGTCGGCGACCCGGCCCATGACCTCGCCGCCGCCTGGCTGCTGCTGCCCGACGGCGCCGTCGACCGCTTCCACGACGCCTACCGGCCGACCCCCGACGCGGCGACTCTGCGCCGCGCCCGGGGCCACGCGCTGCTGCTCGTCTTCCTCGGCCTCCTCGTCGGGCACGCCGGCGTCCACGTCCGGCCCGGCGGCAAGCCCACCTGGGGCCCACCCGCGCAGGCGGCGCTGCGCCGCCTCGTCGCCACGGCCAGCCGAACGGCCGGATGACCGAATCAGGCGGGCGGCTGAGCCGCCGGTGCGTTGTCGCGCGGAGCCCGCCCCCCACCGTGGCCTACGCCAAGCGCGTAGCGCTACCGTTCCGGCGGCGGGACCGGGGCGCCCGGGAGGCGCAGCACGGCCTCCGTGCCGCCCTCCCCGTCACGCGCCGGGCGCAGCGTGATGTCGCCGCCCGACTCGCGGACCGTCCTGGCCACGATGGAGAGCCCGAGCCCGGAGCCCGGCAGCCGACGTGCGCCCGGCGCGCGCCAGAAGCGCTCGAAGACGTGCGGCAGCTCCTCGGCCGGGATACCGGGGCCCCGGTCGCGGACCAGCAGCACCCCGTCCCGCAGCACCACGTCCACCCCGGCCCGCGGATCCCGGCCCTCCGCGCCGAACTTCACCGCGTTGTCCAGCAGGTTCACCACCACCCGCTCGAGCGCCGCCGGCTCGCCGCGCACGAACCACGGGTCGAGCTCCGCGTCGATCGGCATCCCCTGCGGCGCGCGCGGCCTGGCCCGCGCCACGGCCCGCGCCGCCACGTCGTGCAGCGCCACCACCTCGACCCGGCCGCTGCCCGCCGCCCGTTCCGGCCGGGACAGCTCCTGGAGGTCGCCGATGAGCGCGGCCAGCTCCGTCAGCTGCGCCGTCACCGAGGCCATCAGCTGCCGCCGGTCCTCGGGCGGCAACGGCCGGCCGGTCTCCTCGCTGCGCGCCAGCAGCTCGATGTTGGTGCGCAACGAGGTCAGCGGGGTCCGCAGCTCGTGCCCGGCGTCCGCGATCAGCTGTTGCTGGAGCTCGCGGGACGAGGCGAGCGCCGCCGTCATCGAGTTGAACGAGCGCGAGAGCCGGGCGATCTCGTCGTCGCCGGTGACCGGGATCCGCACGCTCAGGTCCTCGGTGCGGGCGATGTGCTCGGTCGCCTCGGTCAGCCGGTCGACCGGCCGCAGCCCGGCCCTGGCCAGCGCCACGCCGACGCCCGCCGCGCCCACCACGCCGCCGGCCGCGACCAGCGTCAGCACCACGGCCAGCGACCGCAGCGGATCGTCCACCTCGGACAGGGGCCTGGCGACGGTCACCGCGTATCCGGCGGCGAGCTGCCTGGTGACCACCCGGTAGGAGGCGCCGTCCGAGCCGGTCGCGTCGTGCAGCGACTCCGGCGACCTGCCCTGGGTCACCGCCACGTCCGTGTCCGACACGTCGAGCAGCGCGCTGCCCTGGATCAGGCAGCGGTCACCGTCGGCGTTCACCACCTGGGTGACGAAGCCGAGCGGCGGGCGCGGCAGGTCGCTCGGCAGTTGGTCGGGGTCGGTCACGCAGGCGCCCGTCTGCACCCTGGCGATCAGCGGCGGGGCGTCCACCCGGCTGCTCCGCAGCGTCTCGTCCACCGACGACGTCAGCTGGTCGCGCACCAGGAACCAGGCGACGCCCGAGCACACCGCCACCGCCACCGCCACGGCGAGCGCCGTCAGCAGCGCGAGCCGGGACCGCAGCGGCAGGTCGCGGAAGCGGTGCCTCATGTCCCTCGCCTCATGTCCCCGGCCTCATGACTCGGCGGCGCGCAGCACGTATCCGACCCCCCGGACGGTGTGCAGCAGCCGTGGCTCGCCGCCCGCCTCGGTCTTGCGGCGCAGGTACATGATGTAGACGTCCAGGGAGTTGGAGCTGGGCTCGTAGTCGAAGCCCCAGACCGCGTGCAGGATCTGCTCGCGGGTGAGCACCTGACGCGGGTGCGCCATGAAGAGCTCGAGCAGGGTGAACTCGGTGCGGGTCAGCTCCATCGCCCGCTCGCCACGCGTGACCTCGCGGGTCGCCGGGTTCATCCGCAGGTCGGCGAAGCCAAGCCACTCGTCGGCGGCCGTGCCGGGCTCGCCGTCGGCGCCGGCCCTGGCGTACGAGCCGCGCCGCAGCAGCGCCCGCAGCCGGGCCAGCAGCTCGTCCAGCTCGAACGGCTTCACCAGGTAGTCGTCGGCGCCGGCGTCGAGCCCGCTGACCCGGTCGCCGACCGTGTCGCGCGCGGTGAGCATGAGGATCGGCACCCGGTCCCCGACGGCGCGCAGCCGCCGGGCCGTGGTGAGCCCGTCCATGCGGGGCATCAGGACGTCGAGCACGATGACGTCCGGTTCGTAGGTGTCCCGCTTGGCCAGCGCGTCGGCGCCGTCCACGGCCGTCTCGGTGGCGTACCCCTCGAAGGCCAGGCTACGGCGCAGCGCCTCCCGCACGGCGGGCTCGTCGTCCACGATCAGGACGCGGGAACCGTCACTCATGGGGCAAGTCTCGCATCAGGCGGTGTCACCGGAGACGGCGCCGGAACCGGCACCGGCCAGGAACTCCTTGACGGTGTTGACGGGGATCGCGAAGCCGAGACCCGCGCTGCCCGAGTCCTGTCCCGTGCTGTACATGGCCGAGTTGACGCCGATGATCTCGCCGCGCATGTTGACCAGCGCGCCCCCGGAGTTGCCGGGGTTGAGGGAGGCGTCGGTCTGGATGGCCTCGTAGGTGGTGGTGCTCCCCGAGCCGAGGTCGCCGTTGTACTGGCCGCCGCCGAACTCGAACGGCCACTGCCCCTGGCTGCCGCCGCCGTCCTCCCTGGCCACGGTGACCTCGCGGTGCAGGGCCGAGACGATGCCGCTGGTGACGGTGCCGGTGAGGCCCTCCGGCGAGCCGATGGCGACGACCTGGTCGCCGACGGCCACCGAGTCGGAGTCGCCGAGCGTGGCGGCCGTCAGGCCGCTGACGTCCTCGGCCTTGATCAACGCCAGGTCGGTGTCCGGGTCGGTGTCGCTGACGGTGGCCGTGGCGGTCGAGCCGTCGCTGAAGGTGACCCGCACGGTGCCGGCGCCGGAGACGACGTGGTTGTTGGTGAGGATCTCGCCGTCGGAGGTGAGGATCACGCCGGAGCCGGTCGCCGAGCCGGTGGAGATCTCCACGACGCTGGGGCTGACGGCGGCGGCCACCGAGGAGACCGTGCCGGTCGAGCCGACGGAGACGGTGGAGGCGCTGGTGCCGGAACTCGCGGTCGCGGTGGCGGGCGCGTCGGTCACGGAGTCGAGGAGCGCGGCGGTGCCGCCGCCGGCCGCCGCGGCCACGATGGCCACGGCCGCGAACAAGGCCACGGGCCGCCGGGCCCGCCGCCGGTGTCGCGGCGGCGGCGGCTGCTCGTCGGTGCCGGCCACCGGCTCGTACTCCGGCCGGGGCGGGTAGGCGTTTCCCTGGTCTGCTGCCTGGTATTCGCTCATGGGACGAGCGTGCGTCCCGAAGATGAGAGGACCCTGAGCGCCGGCTCAGAATCTCCTACGGAATCAGCCGACGTGCCAGCCGGCCGTGTCGAGGCCCAGGTCGAAGGGCTCGGGGAGGTGGAAGGTGTCGCCGAACTTGCCGGTCTGGAGGCCCCGGTACATCTCGCCGTTCGGCTCGCCGTACAACGTCACCGTCGGCCCGCCGTCCGCGAACGCGTCGACCAGGAGATAGAGCGGCACCCCGGCGACGGCGTAGCCGACGCGCTTGGCAAGGCGGTCATGGCGGGCGGTGCCGGGTGACGTGATCTCCACGACCAGCTCGACGTCGGCGGCACGGACCAGCTCGGGCGACTCCAGCAGCGCCTCGGCAGCGACCACCAGGTCGGGGATGTAGCAACCCTCTCGGCGCGGGACGACGACACTCAGGTTCTGGAACACGCCCAGACTGCCGGGCAGATCAGCAAGCACCAATGCCCGGTGCAGTGCGCTGGCGATCGACGTGTGACTGTTGGACGGCCGCCGTGCCAAGGTGATGATCCCCTCGATGATCTCCGCCCTGTACCCCTCGGGGGCGTCCAGCTTCTCCCAGGCCCGAAGAAGGTCCTCGAAGCGGCCGTGGTTGTCATCGACGGTCGCGACGCTCATGGCGGTTTCCTCCAACTCTCCGCACAGAGCCCAGCATTCCTGGCGGAGCGGAGCCAAGCCCGTCAGCCGCTTTTCACTCGTACGAGGAACCAGAGGTCAGTCGCCGCAGCCGCAGGACCTGCGGATCTTGAGGGAGACCGGGAACTGCCGCAGCCGCTCGCCCTGGCCCTCCTCCGCGTCGCCTATCGCCAGGTCGACGGCGGCGCGCGCCATCGCCTGCCGGTCGGAGCCGACGGTGGTGAGCGGCGGGTCGGTCAGCACCGCCTCCTTGACGTCGTCGAAGCCGACGACGGCCAGCTCTCCGGGCACGTCGATCCGCAGCTCGCGGGCGGCGCGCAGCACGCCGATGGCCTGGTCGTCGGTCGCGCACATCAGCGCCGGCGGGCGCTGCGGCCCCGAGAGGATGTCGAGGGCGACGCGGTAGGCGTCGTAACGGTTGTAGAGGGCCTGGAACAGCCGGCCCTCGGTGGGGAGGCCGGCGTCCGCCATGGCCCGGCGCCAGCCGTTGACGTGGTCGGTGACCGGGTCGCCGGACTTGGGGGTGGACTCGATGCCGCCCATGCAGGCCACGTACGGGTAGCCGTGGTCGGCCAGCAGGTGCCGGGTGATCCGCTCGGCGCCGCCGATGTCGTCCAGGTAGACCGCCACGTCGTCGATGGACTCGGGCCGCTCGTGCAGCAGCACCACCCGGGCGTCCCAGGCGTCGATCTCGGCGGCGGCGGCCTCGCTCGGGCCCATGCTGATCAGGATCAGGCCCGAGACCCGCATCCCGAGGAACGCCCGCAGGTAGTGGACCTCGCGCTCGTCCCGGTAGTCCGAGTTCCCGACCAGCACCATCTTGCCGCGCTCGTCGGCGGCCTGTTCGACGGCGTGCGCCAGCTCGGCGAAGAACGGCTGCCGGGCGTCGGGCACGATCAGACCTATGAGGTCGGTGCGCTGGGACGCCATCGCCTGCGCGACCCGGTCCGGCCGGTACCCGAGCTCCTTGATCGCGGCGAGCACCCGCTCCCGCGTTCCCGCGGCCACCGGTCGCGGGCCGTTGTTGATGACATAGCTGACGACGGCGGTGGAGGTCCCCGCCAGTCGCGCAACGTCGTCCCGCGTCACTTTGGCCACGGCGCGCAGTCTACGCGCGCAACCCCCCACCCCGATACGGGGTCCTGGGCGGACGGCCTGAACGGTCCCCACCGGGCTCGGGGCGCTCCGCGCCGGGGGTTGTTCCCCCACCCACCCGCCCTTGAGCGCGCGCTGCGCGGCGCCGCCGCACCGCATCGCGGCCGGCAAAAGGGTGGGTGGGTGGGGGAAAACCGCTACCTACGACGCGCCGCTTCCTTCACCAGCGCCTCGGCCTCGCGCGTCACCGCGTCCTCCGCCGCCTTCTCCTTCTCCGGGACCACGAACCGGTAGCCCACGTTCCGGACCGTGCCGATCAGCGACTCGTGCTCCGGGCCCAGCTTGGCCCGCAGGCGGCGGACGTGGACGTCCACCGTGCGGGTGCCGCCGAAGTAGTCGTAGCCCCAGACCTCCTGCAGCAGCTGCGCCCGCGTGAAGACGCGGCCCGGGTGCTGCGCCAGGTACTTCAGCAGCTCGAACTCCTTGAAGGTCAGGTCGAGCACCCGGCCCTTCAGCTTCGCGCTGTACGTCGCCTCGTCCACCGACAGGTCGCCGTTGCGGATCTCCATCGGGCTGTCGTCACTCGTCAGCTGCTGGCGGCCGGTGGCGAGCCGCAGTCGCGCCTCGACCTCGGCCGGGCCCGCGGTGTCGAGGACCACGTCGTCGACGCCCCAGTCGGCGGTGACGGCGGCGAGGCCGCCCTCGGTCACGATCAGCACCAGCGGGCAGCCGGGGCCCGTGGAACGGAGCAGCTGGCAGAGGGAGCGGACCTGCGGCAGGTCCTTGCGGCCGTCGATGAGGATGACGTCGGCGCTGGGGGCGTCCACCAGGGCCGGGCCCTCGGCGGGGGCGACGCGGACGTTGTGGAGCAGCAGCTCTAGTGCCGGGAGGACTTGCGAGGAGGGCTGGAGGGCGTTGGTAAGGAGAAGCAGCGAACTCATGTCGGGGGGCGTTCCTTCCTCTGTCCTGGCGCGGGGACGATTCGAGCGGCTCTGCCCAGAAAACGCGAAAGGACCCGGGATGGCGTCAGTGCCCGGATCCTTCTTTCGCGAGCAGCATAGCCGAAACATTTCACCTTGCGCAGGGGCGCGTATCACACTGCTGCCCGCACCGACGCGGGCCGGCACGTGTACCCGTGCGCCCGCTCGTGCGCCCGCCGGGCCATCATGGTGCGGCAGCACACACCGTCGACGTGAGACGACGAGCGACGACGAGAGACGAGGAGAAGCCGGATGGCGAGCGGCACGATCCGTTACTGGGCCGCGGCGAAGGCCGCGGCTGGGACGGCGGAGGAGGCGTACGAGGCCGCCACGCTCGCCGGGGCGCTGGAGGCGGCCAGGGCGCTGCACGCCGACCGGCCCGAGTTCGCGCGGGTGCTGACGCGCTGCTCCTTCCTGGTGAACGGGGAGCAGGTCGGTTCGCGGTCCCACGAGACGGTCACGCTGCCCGACGGCGGCACGGTCGAGGTGCTGCCGCCCTTCGCGGGCGGCGCCAGGTGAAGGGGGACCGGGACGTGAACGGGATGGTGAACGTGCGCCCCGAGGCCGATCCGCAGCCGGTCGCCGGCCGGCACCGGGCGCGGTCGCCGATCATCAGCCCGGGGATCCAGCCGGCGCTGCTGACCGTGGCGCTCTCCGCGCTCTTCGCGGCGACGGCGCCGCTCGGCCGGTGGGCCCTGCTGCCGGCGCTGGTGGTGCTGCAGGCGCTGACGGCGGCCGGCTGGTTCCGGCTGAACGGGATGTGGCCGGCGCGGCAGGGCATCGCGCTGGCCTTCGCCGGCGGCCTGGCGGCCGACGCGGCGCTGCTCGCGGTGGACGAGGACCGGCAGCCGGAGGCGCTGATCGCGGTGCTCGGGGTGTGGTTCCTGCTGCTGCTCGTGCTCCAGCTGCGGCACCGCGGCTCGGCCGACGAGCGGCTCGACTCGTTGACGGCGACGGCCGCGGCGACCCTGCTCACGGGCGTGGCCACCGGGCATCTGGCCGCCGCCTCGGTCTCGGGGAGCGCGGTGGCGGTGACGGCGTGCGGGGTGGCGGCCGCGACGTGGTTCGCGGCGCTGAAGGTGCCGTTCGTGTGGCCGGTGCTGGCGCTCGGCGCGGCGGCCGCCGCGGGGGCGATCGCGGAGCCGTTGACGGACCTGGGCCCGGACGCGATCGCGTTCGCGGCCGCCGGTGGCGTCGCGGCGCTGGTCGGTCTTCGGGTGGCCTCCTACGACTTCCCGTCCCGGTTCGTGCACTTCACCGCCGGTGTCGCGCTGCCGCTCTCGGCCGCGGCCCCGGCCGGCTACCTGCTCGCGCTGGCCCTGCTCTGACGGCGCGGCCGCCGACCGGCGGCCGTGTAACGGGCGTGCTGCAAGCGTCGGCCCACCCTCCTGCGCCGTGTTCGCGCACGTTACGCTCGCGGCACTTCGCACCGATGACCGGGTGCCTACCGACGGACCATGGGGGATGCAGGCCCGATGCGTGCACTGCGGATAAGTCTGATCATCTTGGGCGTGCTCGCCGTGCTCGCCGTCATCGCCGACCGGGTGGCGGTCCGGTTCGCCCAGAGCGAGGTCGCCTCGCAGGCCAGGAGCAGTCTCGGGCTCACCAGCGAGCCGAGCGTCACCATCAACGGTTTCCCGTTCCTCACCCAGGTACTCGGCCGCAACCTGAACCACGTGACCCTCGGCCTCGACGACTACGAGGCCGAGGTGGACGGCCAGGCGCTGCTGATCTCGGAGCTCTCGGCGGACCTGCGGGACGTGGAGATAGCCGGCGACTTCTCCGGCGCCACGGCCGAGCGGGCCGACGGCGAGGGCCTGGTCACCTACGAGGAGATGACCAGGGCCTACGGGGAGCTGCTGGCCTCAGGCGACAGCGGCTTCGGCGTCGAGTTCGGCTACGGGGACGGCGGGCAGCTGCTGCTGACGCTGCAGGCGTCCGCGTTCGGGCAGACGCTGGACATCGGCGAGGTGCCGGGCGAGCTGGTGCTCGACGGCGAGGCGGTGCGGCTCCAGGTGAACGACGGTGACATCCCGGACGTCGGCGGGGAGCAGGTCCAGGACGCGATAAGGGAGCAGCTGGACACCGGGCGGACCATCACGGGGCTGCCCGAGGGCGTGAGCCTGGACTCGGTGGAGCCGACCGAGGACGGGGTGCGGATCACCATCAGCGGCTCGAACGTGAGCCTCGGCTAGCGCCGCGAGAGCCGGGAGACACCGACCGTCCCACATGGCAGTCAGCCATGTCTCAACATCCGGAACGGCGGTGACATAACCGGCATCCGACCGGTTACGATCGCCCCCATGACGCGACAGGCTGCGGGCACCCCCGCCGGGGGCCTCACCAAGCGACGGGCGGTCGACCTCTGCCGCGTCGCCGCCATGCTCTGTCGCCGCGTCGGCTGACGGCCCACCTCATCCCCGTGCGGCGCCTCCCGCGCTGCGCGCTCTCCCGCGCCCGGGTGCCGAACCGCGCCCC
Source organism: Streptomyces sp. NPDC127098 (assembly GCF_042722465.1). Lineage (NCBI taxonomy): Bacteria > Bacillati > Actinomycetota > Actinomycetes > Kitasatosporales > Streptomycetaceae > Streptomyces > Streptomyces sp. NPDC127098. The sequence continues at coordinate 24,991 of NZ_JBHXFJ010000055.1, read as the reverse complement.
GCGGCGCCCCGCCCCGCAGGTTCCGCAGATCGCCGAAGGAGAACAGCATGAGCCGCAGTGACGTCCTGGTGGACGCCGACTGGGTGCAGGAGCACATCGACGACGCGAAGGTCGTGCTCGTTGAGGTGGACGAGGACACCTCCGCGTACGAGAAGAACCACATCAGGAACGCCGTCCGGATCGACTGGAAGAAGGAGCTCCAGGACCCGGTCCGGCGCGACTTCGTCGACCAGGCCGGCTTCGAGGCGCTGCTCTCCGCCAAGGGCATCGCCAACGACGACACCGTCGTCCTCTACGGCGGCAACAACAACTGGTTCGCGGCCTACGCCTACTGGTACTTCAAGCTGTACGGCCACGAGGACGTCCGGCTGCTGGACGGCGGCCGCAAGAAGTGGGAGCTCGACGCCCGCGAGCTGGTCGAGGAGGTCCCGACCAGGGCGGCCACCGAGTACAAGGCCAAGGAGCAGGACACCTCGATCCGCGCCTTCCGCGACGAGGTGGTGGCGGCCATCGGCACCAAGAACCTGGTCGACGTCCGCTCCCCCGACGAGTTCGTCGGCAAGCTGCTGGCCCCGGCGCACCTGCCGCAGGAGCAGTCCCAGGTGGCGGGCCACATCCCGTCGGCCAGGAACATCCCCTGGTCCAAGACGGCCAACGACGACGGCACCTTCCGCTCCGAGGACGAGCTGACGGAGCTGTACCAGGGCGAGGGCGTCGACCTGGGCCAGGACACCATCGCCTACTGCCGGATCGGCGAGCGCTCGGCGCACACCTGGTTCGTGCTGCACGAGCTGCTCGGCGTGCCGAACGTGAAGAACTACGACGGCTCGTGGACCGAGTACGGCTCGCTGGTCGGCGTGCCGGTCGAGACCGGCCCGGCCAAGTAGTCAGAGCCACAGGCCAGAAGTCGAGAAGGAGAGACAGCGATGTGCGGAGCGAAGGCGGGCGGCCCTGACGCCTCCGGGGTCAAGGCCGGTGAGACGACCATCCAGGGTTCGGTCACCCGGGACGGCGAGCCGGTGACGGGCTACGTCCGACTGCTGGACAGCGGTGGCGAGTTCACCGCCGAGGTGCCGACCTCGGCGACCGGCCAGTTCCGCTTCTACGCGGCGGAGGGCACCTGGACGGTGCGGGCGCTGGTTCCCGGCGCCACGGCCGACCGCACGGTGGTCGCCCAGCAGGGCGGCCTCGTCGAGGTCGCCATCGCCGTCTGATCGACCGACGGCACCAGCTCATGACGGAGGCCGCGCCCGGCTCGGGCGCGGCCTCCGCGGTTTCCCCCCGTTGGGTCGGACAGCCACGCTGTCCGTGAAGAGTCAGAAAAGGTCCGGCAGCAGGTTCAGTAGACGAGGGCCTGTACGCCGTCCGGCATGATCTCGCTCACGAAGACCTGAGCGCCGGCGATCCGCACCCCGTCGAGCACATCCTCCTCCTTGATCCCCCTGCGGGCGGCGCACTGCGTGCACAGAGTGATCCGCCCCCCCGATTGGATACCGGCGATCAGGTCGGGCAAGGGCGCCGCGTGCGGCAGCTCGAACTCCGCCGCACGCCCGGGGAGCGCGAACCACGCCGACTCCCCGGTCAGCCACAGCGAGACGTCCACCCCGCTGGCGGCGGCCACCGCGGCCACCGTGAAGGCCTGCGAGCAACGCTCGGGAGCGTCGGCTCCGGCCGTCACCTTGATCACCAGTTTCTCAGCCATGTCGTCACCGTAACGTGGCTACGGAACTAACGTGACGTACCACAAATTCCGCAGACCCAGTCTCCCTGTGGGCCTTGGTGCATGGTCCCGCCACAGTTCGGACAATTCATGATCACATCCTTTCCACGCCCTTAGACGCACGAAGGCTCAAACGCGTTCATCCGCAGTGATCACAAAACGGTCAAGGGCGCACGCAAGAGGCGAGCCCGCTCGGCGTACCCTCACTGAGCCTTACCCGAAGCGGGCCACTAGACTCGCCCTGCAACGTAACGACCGGCCCAAGGAGGCCCTGTGCTCGAGGCATTCTTCATCACCCTGATGGCACTGGTCGTCGTCGGCTCCGCCGCCTTCGCCGGCCTGGTCGTGAAGAAGCTCTACCAGGGCCAGCGCTGATCCGATGATCGAGATCCCCAGTGACCTCCACCCCTCGCTCGTCCCCCTCGCCTTCCTGCTCGGCACCTGGCAGGGCGCCGGAGTGGCGGAGGGCTTCGAGAATCAAGAGGGCCAGGACACCGAGGCGTGCAACTTCGGCCAGCAGGTGACCTTCGCACATGACGGCCGGGATTTCCTCGAGTACGTCTCGCACACCTGGCAGCTGGACGACGAGGGCAACCGGGTGCGTCCCCTGGAGTCGGAGCACGGCTACTGGCGGATCAGGGAGCGCGAGGTGGAGGTCGTGATGATCCGCGACCAGGGCGTGGCCGAGATCTGGTACGGCGAACTGGCCGAGGGCAAGCCGCAGATCGACCTCGTCACGGACGCCGTCGCCCGCACCCCGGGATCCCCCGCCTACTCGGGCGGCAAGCGCCTCTACGGCTACGTCAACGGCGATCTGATGTGGGTGGGCGAGAAGGCCACACCCGACACGCCGCTGCGCCCCTACATGTCGGCGCAGCTGAAGAAGGCGGTGGACCCCCGGGAGTGGGTCGCCGACCTCAAGGACCTCCCGGACGACGGCATCGCCTTCTTCCGCTGAACGGCGCCTGTCAGAGCGTGCGCAGCGAGCCGCCGTCGACGGGGATGATCGACCCGGTGACATAGCCGGCCGCCGGCGAGAGCAGGAAGGCCGCCGTCCGGCCGAACTCGGCGGGCTCGCCGTAGCGGCCGAGTGGGATGGCGGCCACCGCGCGTTCCCTGGCCGCCGGGCCGAAGGCGGCGTCCAGGTCCCGCATCCGGTCGGTGGCGATCCGCCCCGGCAGCAGGCCGAACACCCGCACCGCGCGCGGGCCGAACTCGTCGGCCAGGTCCTTGGCGACCATGGCGAGCCCGGGGCGCAGCCCGTTGGAGATGCCGAGCCCCGCGATGGGCGAGCGGACCGAGGTGGAGAGCACCAGGCCGACCGCGCCGCCCCCGTCCCCCTCGGCCAGCCGCCTGGCGACCGTGCGCGCGCCGCGCACCGCGCCGAGGAAGACCGTCTCGAACGCCTCCCGCCACTGTTCGTCGGTGGCGGTGGCCGCGGTGCCGGGCGGCGGGCCGCCGACCGAGAGCAGCGCGCCGTCGAGTCGCCCGAAACGGTCGTGCGCCAGCGCGACGAGGCGCTCGGCCGCGGTGGCGTCGCGCAGGTCGGCCGCCTCGCCGACCGCGACGTCGGCGCCGAGCCGGCCGACGGCGGCCGCCACGGCCTCCTTGTCGCGGGCGGCGAGCACCACCCGCGCGCCGTCGGCCACCAGCGCCTCGGCGGTGGCGTAGCCGAGGCCACGGCTGCCGCCGGTCACCACGTAGACCCGATCCTTCAGGCCCAGATCCATCCGGTCGCTCCCTTCACTCCGGCCACTTCGGTCGCCGGCCATCCTTCCAGGGGAGCGCGGATCAGAACACCGCCCGCACCTCCCCCACCGGCCGGCCCCGGCCGAGGATCGGCTCGGCCGGCACGGATGAGGCGTCGACGCCCAGTCGGCGCAGCGCGGCGGCCAGCACCGGCCCGCGGGCCCGGGGCGCGCCGTCCTCGATCTTGAGCGCGATCGCCCGGCCGTCCGGCAGCGCGAGCGCCTGGACGCCCTCGGCACCGGCCTTGGACAGGGCGCCCGGCAGGCCGCGCATCACCAGCGTGTCGAGCCGCCCAGTGCCGGCCACGTACTCGGGGTGGGCGCGCATCGCGTCGGCGACCCGCCGCTCGGGGCGTCCCGGCTCCGCCAGCACGAAGGCGCGGAAGGCGCGGGCCAGGCCGGTCAGCGAGAAGCCGAGCAGCGGCGCCCCGCAGCCGTCCACCGCGACGTGCGCGACCGGTTCGCCGGTGGCGGCCTCGACGGTCTCGGCGATCAGCCGCTGGAGCGGGTGTTCCGGGTCGGTGTACGAGTCGACGGGCCAGCCGCGGGTGACGCAGGCGACGAGCATGGCGGCGTGCTTGCCCGAGCAGTTCATGGCCACCCTGGTCCGCTCCGGGCCGTCGGGCGGGCAGTGCAGCGCCTCCTCGTCGAGCCCGTGCTCGGCGAGCAGCAGCCGCACCAGGCGCTGGTGGAAGTCCTCGCCCGCGTGGCTGGCGGCGGCGATCGCGAGCCGCTCGCCGGCAAGATCGGCGCCGGCACGCAGCACGGCGGCCGCCTGCATCGGCTTGTTGCTCGACCTGGGGAAGCAGGGCCCGGTGACGTCGCCCAGGGCCAGCTCGACCGAGCCGTCGGCGGCCAGGACCACGAGCGAGCCGCGGTGCCTGCCCTCCACGAAGCCGGAGCGGACCACCTCGGCCAGCACGGGGGCGGTGACTATGTCGGAGGGCATGGGCGGGCCTTTCTCGGTGGTGCGGTGGTGCGGGTGGCGCTAGGAGAGCAGGTCGTCGACCTGCGCCTCGCCCTCACGGTACCTGCGGGCGATCTCGGCCCCGCAGCCGTCCGCCGTGCGGTGCAGCGCCTGCCGTCGGCGCGACACCTCGGCCTCCCAACGGGCCAGTCTGGCGAGCGCGTTGTGCAGCACCTCGTCGTTGAGGCCGCTCAGGTCGGACAGCTCGACCTCGCCCAACATCTCCTCGGCGAGCCGCCGGTACTCCTCGCTGGCGGGCGTGGAGAGCGTCACATGGCGGGCCGAGGAGCGCTGTCTGGACGGCGGGTCGGCGAGGATGCGCGGCAGTTGGTCGAGCAGCCCGACCTCGGGGGCGATCCGGCGGCGGCGCTCCGCCTCCAGGATGTCGATCCGCCCCTGCAACAGCCGTCTGACGAAACTGAGATCCGCCTCCTCGCGCTGTGCCGAGCGGCGCAGTTCGCGCAGCTCGGGCAGCCGCAGTGCCCGCAGATCGGGCTGGACGTCACGCCACAGGGCGCCCGGTGTGATCATGCGGTTTTGTCCCCTCATCCCCATTTCGGTGCGGTGGCGCGCGGTACGTACCCCGTGCCACGCATCGTGTCACTGTGTACCCATCGAGCGCAGCGCTTTGGCACCCATCCGGATGGCTCCGGAGCGCGTCGGCGCACGGCGGAACGTTCCGGCATGATGAGCGGCATGCGAGCGGTGGTGCAACGGGTGGCCGGCGCGGCCGTCGAGGTGGCCGGCGAGACGGTCGGGGAGATCGTGGGCGAGGGTCTGTGCGTGCTGGTCGGCGCCACGCACACGGACAACCGGGAGACGGCGGGCAGACTGGCCCGCAAGCTGTGGACGCTGCGCGTGCTGGAGGGCGAGAGGTCCTGCTCGGACGCGGGGGCGCCGCTGCTGGTGATCTCCCAGTTCACCCTCTACGGTGACGCGCGCAAGGGGCGCCGCCCGACCTGGAGCGCGGCGGCGCCGGGCGAGGTCGCCGAGCCCCTGGTGGACGCGGTGGTGAGCGAGCTGCGCGCGCTGGGCGCGACCGTGGCGACGGGCCGCTTCGGCGCGAAGATGCGGGTTTCGCTCACCAACGACGGGCCGTTCACGGTGCTTCTGGAGGTCTGAGCCGTCAGCGGGGCGCGGTCCAGGGCAGCGTGCGGCGCGACCGCCGGCCGTCACGGGCCCGGGCCGCGCACCCACGGTCGCTCGTCTCGGTTCCGCCAGCGCCGCGTCAGGGTTCGACGACGATCTCCTGGGCCGCCGGCGTGGTGCCGGCCAGGAGCTCGGCGTCGGCCGGCACGTTCCGCTTGACCAGGGCGAGCGCGATCGGGCCCAGCTCGTGGTGGCGGGCCGAGGTGGTGACGATGCCCAGCTGCCGGCCCTCTGGCCCGTCCGCCGCCAGCCGCACCGGGTCGCCGTGCTCGGGGATGGTGACCTCGCTGCCGTCCAGGTGGAGGAAGACCAGGCGGCGGGGCGGCCGGCCCAGGTTCTGCACCCGGGCCACAGTCTCCTGGCCCCGGTAGCAGCCCTTGTGCAGGTGCACCGCCGTCTCCAGCCAGCCGAGCTCGTGCGGGATGGTGCGGTGGTCCGTCTCCCGGCCGAGCCGCGGCCGGTGCGCCTCGACGCGCAGCGCCTCGAGCGCCAGCGCGCCGGCCGGCGAGCCGACCCGCTCGGCGAAGGCCGCGAGCTCGGCGCGCGGCAGGAACAGGTCGCGCCCGCGCGGCGTCTCCCGCGCCACCACGCCGGCCGGCGTCTCGACGATGGACCCGGCGGGCAGCCACACCACGGCGAACTCGGCCGTGCGGTCGGCCACCTCGACCCGGTAGAAGAACTTCATGCTCTCCAGGTAAGCGACCAGCGCGGCGGCCTGGCCCGGCTCGGTGTGCAGCCAGGTCGTCCCGCCGTCGTCCACCAGGTAGAGCGCGTGCTCGATGTGGCCCTTGGCCGAGAGGATCAGCGCCTCGGTGGCGTGCCCCGGCTGGAGTTCGGTGACGTGCTGCGTGATCAGCAGGTGCAGCCAGCTCAGCCGCTCGGGCCCGGCGACGGTGACCACGTCGCGGTGCGAGAGGTCGACGAACCCCTCCCCCTTGGCGAGCGAGCGCTGCTCCCGGAACAGATCACCGTAGTGCGCGGCCACCCCCGCGTCGGGGCCCTCGGCGGGCACGGCACCTGGCAGGGACAGCAGCGGGCTGGCGTACGACGACATGCCCTCAAGCGTACGACCGGCTCACCGGTCGCGGGCCTGGCACTCCTCGCAGCGGCCGAAGATGGCGAAGTGCTTCATGTCGGTGTCGAAGCCGAACCGCTCCCGCAGCCGGGCGGCGAACGGGGCCGCGATGTCCACGTCGGCCTCCAGCACCTTCTCGCAGTCCCGGCACATGAGGTGCATGTGGTCGTGCCGCTCGGCCAGGTGGTACGTCGGGGCGCCGTGGCCGAGGTGGGTGTGGGAGACGAGGCCGAGCTCCTCGAGGAGTTCGAGCGTCCGGTAGACGGTCGAGATGTTGACCCCGCCCGCGGTGCGCCGCACCTCGGTGAGGATGTCCTCGGGCGTCGAGTGCTCGAGCCTGTCGACAGCCTCCAGGACCAGCTGCCGCTGTGGGGTCAGCCGGTATCCGCGGTTGCGCAGATCGGTCTGCCAGTCGGTGCTCGCCACGCGACCCAGTGTAGGGCGACGAAAGGGCACGGACCCCGCCCGAGGGGAATCGGCGGGGTCCGTGCGAGGAGGCGGTACTCATCGTGCGGCCTCATGTGTCAAGCCACCGTAAGTGCCTCCGGGGGGCCGATCGCGTCCGCGGCAGCCGTTTTCGGCACCGAGTTCGCCGCCGATCGCGGAAGAGCCCCCTCCGGCAGCCTAGCCCTTCGGGGCCGTCGCGACGATCTTCGTGCGGCCCCGGGACAGAGCCGTGAACGGATCGGTACCGGAAACGGCCTTGACGGCTGCCGGGATCCGGGTCAGCCCTCGCGCAGCGAGCCCTGGTCGAAGCCCTGGACGACGTTGCCCCGGTAGCCCGGGTAGATGTTGCCCTCCAGGTTCAGCACCCCGTTCATCACGTCGCTCTCGTTGGCGCCGTCGGGCTCCGGCAGGGGATAGTCCCGGGCGGTCTCGCCGCGGCCCGGGTTGGCGTAGTCGGCGGCCTGGGCGGCGTAGGCGACGATGGCGCGGGCCTCCCAGTCGCCGCGCTCGATGGAGTCCCACTGGGCGGCCTTCACGCCGCCGTCGCCCGGGTCGGGCAGCGTGTAGCGGAGGCCCTCGACCAGGCCGAAGGCGCCCAGCGAGATGCCGGCGCTGACCGGCCCTGAGACGCTGGCCAGGCCGCCGGCGACCCAGAAGGCGGTACTGAGGCCGTTCATCGCCGTGATCCGGTGCTTGGTCGCCAGGCCGGCGTCGTCGACGGCCCGGTCCGCGTGGTCGAGGAAGCCGGAGACCCGGCCCACCGACTGGAGCGCGGCCGGGGCGTCGCGGTCGTCGGTGAACGCCTCGTGGGCGGTGACCGCCTGCCAGGCGGCGACGCCCTGCCGGAAGTCGTCGCGGACGGCCGGGTCCGCCTCGTTCATCAGGCGGAACAGGGTGCGCTGTTCCGACCCGCCGAGCTCGAAGGCGTAGCGGTACTCCCGGCCGAAGAGGTTCTCGTAGGGCACGCCGTTCTCGTCGGCGGCCAGGAAGCCGGACGAGCCGTCGCCCGACAGCTGGGACACCACGTTCAGGTACCGGAGCACGGTGTCGCCGACGGCGCCCTGGAGCGCCGAGTGGTCGACGGGGCCGTACGCGGCGATGGTGTGGTTGCCGCGGCCGAGGATGTCGTCGGGGTGGGCGGCGGCGTACGCGAGGACCTCGTAGGCGGCCGCCACGTATTGCCGGGCCGCCGGGTCGTTGTGGTCGACCCCCTCGGGGACCGTCACGCCGCTGTCGACCAGCGCCGCGGCTCCTGAGCTGTCCTCCCAGTGCACGCCGAGCAGGCTCTCCCGGAAGGCGTCCTCGCGCAGCAGCTCCGCGCTCAGCTCGTGGTTGAGCGCGACGGCGGTGAGCAGGCCGCTGCCGCCGGTGTTGGCGAGGTCGCCGTGGCCGCCGTCCACGTACTGGTACTGGGTGCCGCCCTGCAGGGTGACGGCGGTGTGGGCCAGTTCCCGGCCGAAGGCGTCGCCGGGCGGGACGGTCGCGGTGGACAGCAGGTCGCCGAAGCCGTTGAAGTCCGCCAGGGTCTCCCGGTAGGCGTCGCCCGGCGGGGTGCGCGTGGTGGTGGTGACGGCCTCGGCGAGCGCGTCGGTCAGGGTGGGGTCGCCGTAGCCGAGCACCAGGCTCCTGACGCCCTCCGGCACCCGGGCCCGGTCCGCCGGGTCCCGTGGGTCGAGGCCGCCGACGGCGGGGTCGAGCAGCGTGAGGACGCCGTTCGCGACACGTTGCACGCTGGCGTACTGGTGGCCGGCCGGGCCGGGGTCGAGGCCCGTCGTGTCGTCCCGGAGCGCGCCGAGGGTGGCGAGCGCGTGGGCGTCGAGCGTGCCGAGGAACGCCTGGAGGTAGGCGCGCTCGGCCGGGGTGAGGTCCCGCCGTGGGGCGCCGGGGTCGACCGGGTCGCCGTGGACGCCGGCCACGATCGCGCCGACGCCCTCGGTGTGGAGGAGGAGGGCGGCCGGGTCGGGGTCGTCCCTGGCGAGTTCCTCGGCGAGGCGACGCCCCGCGTACTCGGCCATCTCCTCGGTGGTCCAGAGCCCGAGCGGTCCTTCGGAGAGGTCGTAGCCGAGTTCGCCGAGCTCCTGGCCGTACTGGGCGAGCCGGCCGCGGTAGGCCTCGATGGCCCCGACGACGTCCTCGTGGGTGGCGGTGGCGGCGTCGGCGACCGCCCGCAGGTGCCGGTCGCGGATGCCGAGCGCGACGATGTCGGGGGTGGGCTGGAAGCCGCCGGGGGTGAGGAGCGGCCGGTCGCCGGTCGGCGTCGCGCCGAGGAGGCCGGCGGGGGCGGGGACGCGGGCCGCCCGCGTGGACTGCCACTCCCGCCACTCGGCCCGCGCGGCCTCGACGTGGCGCAGGTAGACGTCGTCGAGGGCGCCCGGCGCGTGCACCGCGTCGTGCACCTCGCGTTCGGTGTCGATCGCGGTGTTCATGGCGCGCACCAGGTAGCCGACCATGTCGTCCACGTCGTCACCGCCGCTGCCCAGCGCCGCGGCGGTCGCGTCGATCCGGCCCTCGGCGTCCACCAGCGGGGCGCCGTCGAGGCCGCCGGCCGTCCCGGCCAGTTCGCCGGCCTCCCGGGCCAGGTCGAACGCGGAGCGCGCCTCGCCGGCGGCGCGCGCGTAGACGGCGGCGGTGTCCGCCATGTCCTCGGGTCTGATCTCGGCGGTGAACTCGCGCGAGCGGGTCCAGGGCTCACCGCCCGCCTCCCTCTCGACATCGGCGCGGGTGAACTGCACGTCGGGCATGGGGGCTCCAGGGCTGCCGCCCGGGACGCGGAGCCGGGCGGCTCAGGGGTGGGATCAGGGGGCTACGGGCTGCGGGATCGGGCGGTCAGAGACACCGGGGGCCGTGGGGCCGACAGGAGGTGTACCGCGAGGGGATCCGCATGATCGGCAGTCTAGGAAGCGCCGCCCGGGTGGTGGCCGCGCCGAGCCGGCCCGCCGGGGGCCCGTCATGCGCCCGCAACGTCCGGCGCGACGCGCGGCGGCCCTGAGCTCGGCGTGTGTCTCCCGGTCAACAACGGGTGAACATCCGGTGACCCGGCCTGCGGGGTGGGCACTGGCGGAAAATCCTTGGCCAGAGGCGCACGGCCGCACGTAGCCTCGGCCCCATGAGCCTGGAGATCCGTGACATCGTCGACAGCGCCGCCGACCAGGACGCCTGGTTCCGGGCGGTGTACACCGGGTTTCTGACCGCGGAGGCGCCGAGCCCGGAGCAGCTGGCCGAGCGGCGCGAGCGCAGCGAGATGGGGCGGGCGCAGGGCGCCTTCGACGGCGACCGCTGCGTGGCGACGTTCCGCAGCTTCGACCAGGAGCTGACCGTGCCGGGCGGCGGCGTGGTGCGGGCCGACGCGGTGTCGGGGGTCACGGTGACCGCCACCCACCGGCGGCGCGGGCTGCTCACCCGGATGATGACCAGGGACCTGACCGAGGCCAGGGAGCGCGGCGACGTGGTGGCCACGCTGGCCGCCGCCGAGTTCCTGATCTACGGCCGGTACGGCTTCGGGCCCGCGGCGCGCACCGCGGAGTGGCGGGTCGAGAAGCCGCTGGCCCGGTTCGACCCGCGGTGGACGCTGCCGGAGTCCGAGGGCACCGTGGCGTTCGTGGACGGGGCCGAGGTGCGCAAGGAGGGTCCCGCGGTGCACGAGCGCTTCCGGCGGGGGCGGGCCGGCGCGGTCGACACCGTGCCGATGTACTGGGAGCGGCTGACCGGCGAGGTGCGCTGGGGCCCGGACGCGTGGAAGGAACCGTTCTACGTGCTCTTCCGCGACCCGGCCGGCGAGGCGCAGGGGCTCGTGGTCTTCGACGTGCAGGACGCGTGGCGGGACGTGCAGCCGGCGAACGTGGCCAAGGTGCGGAAGCTGTTCGCGGCCACGCCGGCCGCGGAGCGCGCGCTGTGGCGGTTCCTGCTCTCCATCGACTGGGTGAGCGAGGTGCGCACCAGCGACGAGGGCGACCCGGACGCGCTGCTGCCGCTGCTGCTGCCGAACCAGCGGGCGGCCACCACGCTCTCCCACGCGGATCTGCTGTGGGTGCGGCCGCTCGACGTCCCCGGCATGCTCACCGCACGGCGTTACTCGGCCAGTGGTGCGCTCGTGCTGGACATCCGCGACCCCCTGGGGCTGTCCGAGGGGCGCTACCTGCTGGAGGTCTCGGAGGCCGGGGCGAGCTGCGTGCCGACCACCAGGAGCGCCGATCTGACGCTGGACACCGGCGCGTTGTCGGCCCTTTACCTGGGTGACGCCTCGGCCGCGCGGCTGGCCGCCGCCGGTCTGGTCGACGCGAACGCGGACGGGGCGCCGGACCGTGCGGACGCGCTCTTCCGCACGGGCCGACGCCCCTGGTGCCCTGACACCTTCTGATTCGCTACGCGCTCCGCATCCTCGTCAGACCGCGACCACGAACAGCGTTACCAGCACCGTCGTGCCCACGCATGCGCAGGTGAAATTGCGCTTGCGCAGCCCTGTCCTGAGGATCAGCAGGCCGATCAGACCCGGCAGACCCCACTGGATGTCGACTGCCCGCTCCACTGCGATGCCGAGGGCAGCCACGGCGATCGTTGAGACGATCATGACTCCTCCTCACATCACGTCAACTCGGGAGAACTTCCCGGAAGTTGTCTAAGTTGTGCGCCAACTATACGCTTGTTTTCCCCAGTTGGCGGACTACTGGAAACGTCCTCTTTCCAACCTTCCTGATCTGGCCGAAAGTTGTATGGTGTTCGGCGTGAGTCAGGAGATCGCCCCGGCAAGCGAGGCCCCGCAGAACCCCGGTGACCTGCTCTCTCCCGACCACCTGGCGGGGGTGTTGCGTGATCGGATACGCAAGGGGGAGCTGCGACAGCACGAGCGGCTGCCCACTCAACGCGCGTTGGTGGAGGAGTTCGGCACCAACCGCACCACCGTGCGTCAGGCGCTGGCCATCCTGGAGCGCGAGGGGTACGTCTCCACCCGGGGTCGCGGCGCGCCCGCCGTCGTGTCGGCCCCCAACCGGGACAGTCCTCGTCCGGCCAGCGCCGAGGTGGCCGACCGGATCGCCGTGGCCTTCCACGCCGAGGACATCTCGATCGACGCGTTCTGCCTCACCACCGAGACCCTCAACTCGGCGCTCGCCGCGCCCCTGATCGCGATCTCCGCCGGCGAGTTGACGCCCCGCTCGATCTCCATCCGGGTGCTGCTGCCCAACCCGGACGCGCCGCTCGCCTACCCGCGGCTGGTCTCCGACCCGTCCGACCGCCGCCCGCTGGCCCGGCTGCGCCAGATCACCCGCACCTTCTCCACCTCGCTGCGCCATCAGCTGACCTCGCTCGGCGAGATGCAGCTGGTGCCCAAGGTGAACGTCGAGATCAGGGCCGTGCCGATCACCCCGGTGCAGAAGCTCTACCTCCTCAACGGCACCGAGGTGCTGAGCGCCTACTACCAGGTGGTGCCGCGGGTCGTGGAGTACGAGGACGAGCAGATGGAGATCTACGACGTCCTGGGCCTCAGCTCGAAGGTTTTCAGGTCCTCCTCCGACACCGCGTTTGTTGAAGAGTCACAGCAGTGGTTCGAGTCCCTCTGGTCAACGCTTGCCCAACCGCTCACACTCGGTTAGATGAGGGGACTCATCAGTAACGCTCACTGTGTTCTCTTCGACTTCGACGGCCCGGTGTGCCGCCTGTTCGCGGTCCGGTCCGCCGAGTCGATCGCCCGACGCCTGCGGGACCTCGCGGCCGAACTGGCCCTGTCGGCGCTGCTGACCGCCGACTTACGGGACTCGCCCGACCCGCACCACGTGCTGCGGGGCATCGCCGGGCAGCGCCCGGGCCACGGAGTCGTCCAGCGCCTCGAGGCGGCGCTCACCCACGAGGAGGTCTTCGCCGCCGCCTCGGCCCAGCCAACTCCCTACGCCGCGGCCCTGATAGCGGCCCTGTCCACGCGCGGCCGGCAGGTGGCCATCGCCACCAACAACTCGCCGCTGGCCGCCGAACGTTACCTCGCGCAGCACAACCTCTCGGGTTACATCGGCGGCCGGGTCCACGGCCGCACCCGGGACGTCTCCCGGCTCAAGCCGCACCCGGACTCCCTGCTGCGCGCCCTGGCGTCGACCAGAACCGCGCCGGCCGACGCCCTGATGATCGGGGACAGCGTCGCCGACCTGGCCGCCGCGCGAGCCGCCGGCGTGCCCTTCCTCGGATACGCCACCAGTCGGGCCGGCTTCGAGGAGTTCCGGACGGCCGAAGCCGAACACGTGGTGACCTCGCTCGAGCAGGTGCTGACGGCGCTGATCACCCCGTCCTTCGGCTAGACCGGTCTTTTTGAGCCATCGGCAGCCGAACCGAACGGGGCGTACCGTGCTGCTACTCGTACCAACGGCTCCCGGGGGAAGCACATCATGAGCCAACCGCTGCCACGACCTACCCTGCGCGGCAACCACCGTGTCTGGCAGGTCGTGGAGGCGGAAGGCGAACTCGCGGCGCTCGGCCGCCTCAAGACGGGCCGGACTCGTCCCGGAGTACACCGATTCGACCCGCGCTGCTTCGCCAACGAGGAGGACGTGCTCATCGAGCTCGCCCTCCTCGGCATGCGACGCATCGCCCCGGTCTACCGATTGGTGGGCGCCGACGACGAACTCCGGGTCCACGGCTACATCGAGGGCCAGCCGCTGTCCGCCATCCGCCCACCAGGAACGGCACTGACCGGATCCGAACTAGGCCAACTCGTCGACCTGTTCGGCAAACTGGCCACGATTCGGCCAAGTGCCTTCGCCCTCGTCCACCGCTGCCCGCCGGTGTTACGACCGCGCAGCAGCCGACAGTTCCTCCAGACCCTGATCCGCTTCACCCGACGAAGGGTCTACGCCGTCCACCGCCCGCTGATGCGGGACCTCTTCACGGCGCTGCGCATCGGCCCCACCGTCCTCTCCGCCACCGGGCCGCTGGCCCGCGAGGCGGCGAAACTGAGTGACCGGCCGTTCTGCCTGCTCCACGGCGACCTGCACCGCGACAACCTGATCGTGGCGGAGTCGGACGGCATGCTGTGGACCATCGACTGGGAGCTGGCGCTCATCGGCGACCCGCTCTACGACCTGGCCACCCACCTGCATCTGATGCGCTACCCGCCGGGGCAGGAGCACGCGCTGCTGCTGCGTTGGGCCAGGACCATGGACGCCGCCCTGCCGGGCAGCGCGGCCGGGCTCGCCCGCGACCTGCCGCGCTACCTGGCGTACAAGCGGGTGCAGTCCGTGTTCACCGACGTCATCCGGCAGGCGTACCTGGTGCAGGCCACCCCGCCCGCGCAGCTGGCCGAGCAACTGCCCCGCACGGTCGAGGTGGTGCACGGCGTGATGAGAAAGGCCTCGCGCATGCTGGGGCTCGGCCGGGTGCCGAGCCCCAGGTCGATCGAGGCCGCCTACGCCGCCTGGTACGTCAACGCCCCTCCAACTCCAAGTGTGGCAGCAGTCGACCAAGCCAGGACGGCAGCCACCAGGCCCGGCGGCCCATGAGCCGCATGGCCGCCGGCACCATCAGGCAGCGGATCACCACCGCGTCCACGAAGATCGCCACCGCCATGCCGAAGCCCATCTGCTGGAGCATCCGGTCGGCGCTCAGCAGGAAGGAGCCGAACACCACGATCATGATCGCGCCGGCCGCCGTGATCACCGAGCCGGTGTGCGCCAGGCCCTCGCGCACCGCCCGCGCGTGGTCGCCGGTGCGCACCCACTCCTCGTGGATCCGGGAGACCAGGAAGATCTCGTAGTCCATGGAGAGGCCGAAGGCGATGGCGAAGATCATCACCGGCAGGAACGCCTCGACGGGTCCTGGCTCCGCGATGCCGAACAGGCCCTCCTGGAACACCAGGGTCATCGCGCCCAGCGCGGCGCCGATGCTGATCAGGTTGAGCAGCGCCGCCTTGAGCGGGATCAGCAGCGAACGGAACACCGCCATCAGCAGGACCACCGACACCCCGACCACGATGGCGACGAACAGCGGCATCCGCTCGGCGACCTTGGCCGCGTAGTCGTCGACGGCCGCCGTGGCGCCGCCCACCAGGTACTCGGCGCCGGTGCGCTCGGCGAGCCCGGGCAGCACGTCGTCCCGCAGTTCGGTGACGAGCTCCGCGGTCGCCTCGTCCTGCGGCGCCGAGTCGGGGAAGGCGATCACGGTGGCCACCGCGCCGTCCTCGGTGGGGATCGGGCCCACGGCCTGGGCTATGCCGGCGGTGTCCTCCAGGGTCTCGACGGCGGCGGCCCCGGCCTGCTCAGCGCCCTGTGAGCCGCCGTCGGCGATCACCACGAGCGGCCCGTTGAAGCCGGGCCCGAAGCCCTCGGCGAGCAGGTCGTACGCCTTGCGGCTGGTGTTGGCCGCCGGGTCGTTGCCCGCGTCCGCGAAGCCGAGACGCAGGCCGAGCGCGGGCGCGGCCAGCGCGCCCAGCGCCACCACCGCGAGCAGCAGCACCGCGACCGGCCGGCGCTGCGTGAACTCGCCGAGCCGCCGCCACGCCCGGCCCTCGGCCGCCCTGCCCCGCGCCGCGCGCTTCGCGGCCCGCGCGGTGAACTGGCGGGCGAAGCGCTTACCGAAGATCCCGAGCAGCGCCGGCAGCAGGCAGAGCGCGGCCAGCATCGTCATCAGCACGGTCAGCGCCACGGCCAGCGCGATGCCCTGGAGCGAGCCGAGGCCGAGCGCCACCAGACCGAGCAGGGCGACGATCACGGTGCAGCCGGCGAAGAACACGGTGCGTCCCGCGGCGTCCAGCGCGGTCGTGGTGGCGCGCTCGGGGCTGGCGCCGGCGATCAGCTCGCCCCGGTAGCGGGCGAAGATCAGCAGCGCGTAGTCGATGCCGACGCCGAGGCCGACCAGCATCATCACATAGGGCGTGTAGTCGGCGACGGTGAACACGTGCGAGGCGAGCACCACCAGGCCGAGCGCCGAGCCGACCGCGAACAGGGCGGTGATCACGGGGAGTCCGGCCGCGATGACCGTGCCGAAGAGGAAGACGCAGATCACCAGCGCGGCCAGGATGCCCATGCCCTCGGCGGCCCCGCCGCTCTCCTCGGTCAGCTGCCTGGCCGCGTCGCCGCCGAGCTCCACCTGGAGCCCCTCGTCCTGGGCGGTGCGGGCGGTCTCCAGGATCGCCTCGGTGTCGGCGAGCTCCATCTGCTCCGACCGCACGTCGAGCACGACCGTGGCGTAGCCGACGGTGCCGTCCTCCGAGACGGCGGTGGCGTCGTCGTAGGGGCTCACCACCTGGGCGACCCGGGGCAGTTCCGCGACCTCGGCCAGCATCTCGGCGACCCGGCCCTCGACGGCCGCGTCGCCGCGCAGCCCGTCCGGGTCGTGCAGCACGATGCTGAGGCTGTCGCCGGCCTGTGCCGAGCCGTGCTCGGCCAGCAGCTCGGCGGCGCGCTGCGACTCGGTGCCGGGCAGCGAGTAGTCCTCGCGGTAGTCGTCTCCGGCGGCCGAGGCGCCGGCCCAGACGCCGACCAGCACCAGGACCCACAGGAACAGGGCGAGCCAGCGGCGTCGCTGGGCGAAGCCGGCGACGCGGGCGAACACGCCGGCGCTCTCCGGCGCTTGGGGTGGGGCGGTATCCATGTGCATGTTCCTCGCGCTCCTCGAAACGGTGGGTCAGCGGGTGGGTCAGCGCCGCTTGGCGCGGCGGGCGATCAGGGGGCCGACGAACAGGCCGCCGGCGGCGAGGTAGAAGGGCGTCAGACGCACGGCGAGCGGCACCTCGGCGTCGGCGACGACGTGGATGGTGATGCCGATGGCGGCGGCCAGCAGTTCGCCGGCCAGGAAGCCGACGACCAGGCCGGCCAGGGCGGCGAGCGGAGTGCGCATCTCAGGTCCCCCTCGGGTGGTTGTGGTGTGCCGTGGTCGTCGCGGCGCGTCGGAGCCACCACTGGGCGGCCACCAGCAGCGGCAGCGCGGCGCACAGCAGCGGAAGTTGGAACAGGAGGGTGGTGTCGCCCGCCGCGTGCTCGGTCAGCGGCAGGCGGGCGCCGGCCAGCACCGGCAGGGCCGCCATCACGACCGAGGTGAGCAGTCGGGACGCGCCGTCGGTCCGGCCGCCGGTCAACTGCCGGGCCCGCCACAGCGGTTCGGCGACCAGCCGGCGGGTGGACCGGCTCAGCCCGTGGGCGAGGAAGAGCAGCGCGACGACGGCCGCCGTCAGCGCCCCGGTCACGGCCGGCGCGGGCCCCGGCCGCTCCCCACCCACCAGCAGCGAGGCGAGCAGCCAGCCCCAGGACCCGGCCAGCAGCCAACTCCCCGCCACCACCAGGCCGTCGAGGACGGGCGCGGCCGAGACCCGGCGCCACCAGAGCCCTGCGTCCCGCAGCAGCCAGCCGGCGAGCAGCGGCACCAGCACCGGCAGCAGACCGCCGAACAGCTCCCCCTCCAGGGCGGGGAAGCAGCCGGCGAACACGCCGGCCGCGGCGACCAGCCACACCTCGTTGGCGAAGAACAGCGGCCCGATGCCGGCGGCCAGCACCGAGCCCCGCTCGGCCCGGCCCCGGCCGAGCAGCGGCAGCAGCATCCCGAGGCCGATGTCGGCCCCCGCCAGCACGAAGTAGCCGGCCACGAAGGCCGCGAGCAGCAGCGCGGCAAGCGTTTCCACGGTCTCTCCTCACCCCACGCGGAGGTCGGTGTGGTGCGGGCCGCGCCCGGCGGCGCGGAGCAGCAGCCACCAGTTGACGGCGATCAGCACGGCGAACAGCGGCACGAAGACGGCGAGCGACAGCCGCATCTGGGTCGCGGAGACCTGGGAGACGGCGTCCTCGGTGCGCAGCAGCCCGTACACCACCCATGGCTGCCGGCCGGCCTCCCGGAACACCCAGCCGGCGATCATCGCCAGGTAGGGCAGCGGCACCAGCGCCATCAGCGTCAGGTGCCAGACCCGCAGCCGCCGCACCGCCCACGGCCACAGCGCCAGCAGCCCGCTGGCCAGCAGCGGCAGCGTCAGCAGTGCGAACGCGAGCAGCATCGTCAGCCCCGCGCCCCTGGTCAGCGCGGCGTCCGGCAGGTAGTCGCCCGGGCCGAAGCGGGCCACCATCTCGGCTTGGAGGCGGGCGAGTTCTGCGGTGTCCTGGTCGAACGTGGCCGCCTTGGCGGGCTGCCACTCGCGGATCGCGGCCAGCTGGACGCCGCCGAAGGTGACGGTGACGAACAGCGCCGGCAGCGCGGTGAAGACGCCGACGCGCAGCGAACGCCGGAAGAACCCGTCGTGCTCCTCACGGTTCCCGAACAGGTGGTAGGCGCTCACCCCCGCCATGAACACGGCCGCCGTGAGCAGCGCACCGGCCGTGACGTGCCCGAACGCGAGCAGCGTGTTGGGGTTGGTCATCAGCGCGACCGGGTCGGCCAGTTCG
Organism: Streptomyces sp. NPDC127098; assembly: GCF_042722465.1. Classification (NCBI taxonomy): domain Bacteria; kingdom Bacillati; phylum Actinomycetota; class Actinomycetes; order Kitasatosporales; family Streptomycetaceae; genus Streptomyces; species Streptomyces sp. NPDC127098. The sequence continues at coordinate 6,543 of NZ_JBHXFJ010000055.1, read as the reverse complement.
AGCCGCCCGTCGGCCGTCTCCCTGTGCCCGCGCGGGTGGTTGAGGAAGCCGTTGGCGACGAGGATCCAGTAGGCGGAGAGGTAGGCGGTGAGCGTGACCACCCACAGCGTCGCCAGGTGCACCCAGCGGTTGAACCGGTCCCAGCCGAGCAGCCACAGCGCGAGGAACGTCGACTCGACGAAGAACGCCAGCACCGTCTCCAGCGCCAGCGAGGACCCGAACGCGTCCCCCGCGTAGTGCCCGAGCCCGGCCCAGGCCATGCCGAGCTGGAACTCCATGAGGATGCCGGTGACGATGCCGACGCCGTAGTTGATGACGTAGAGCCGCCCCCAGTACCTGACCAGGCGCTCGGCCGTCCCACCGCCGCCGCGCGCCGTGGCCCAGGTCTGCAGCACCGCCAGGATGGTCGCCAACCCGAGGGTCAGCGCCACGAAAAGGAAGTGCCCGCCGGCGGTCAGGGCGAACTGCCACCGGGCCAGGTCGAGGGTCTCCGCGTCCACGCCTCACACGGTCGCGGTGGGGTCATGCCCCCCGCGTCCCCCGCCGGCTGACACCGGCCGTACCACGGCGGTTGCGGCCGGGTGTGGCGGCGTACCACCGGGGTGGTACGGCGACCCGTCCGCTCAGCTCGCCGGGTGCGCCGCCGTCCACCGGGCGCCGTCGCCCGGCAACGGCCCCCACACCAGTGCGCAAGCGGCAGCAGGTGCCGCTGGGCGGGGAGCGGATCGGGGTCGTACTCGTCGGGGTCGCGGTCCACCCCCCGACACGTCGCCCATCAGCTGAGCCAGCCCGGCGTGATCATCCCCGACTCGTAGGCCAGGATCACGAGTTGGGCCCGGTCGCGGACGTCGAGCTTGGTCATGATGCGGCTGACGTGCGTCTTGGCGGTCGCCGGGCTGAGGACCAGCCGCCGCGCGATCTCGTCGTTGGTGAGGCCGGCCCCCACCAGGCCCATCACCTCCCGCTCCCGCTCGGTCAGCGCGTTGAGCCGGGGGCTCGGCTCCGGCTGCCGCGCCTTCCGGCTGGCGAACTCCGCGATCAGCCGGCGGGTGATCGCCGGCGCGATCAGCGCGTCGCCGCGCGCGCAGACCCGGATGCCGTGCAGCAGCTCCATCGGCTCGGTGTCCTTCACCAGGAACCCGGACGCCCCGGCGCGCAGCGCGCCGTACACGTAGTCGTCCACGTCGAAGGTCGTGAGGATGACGACCCTGACGTCCGCCAGCCGCTCGTCCGCGACGATCGCCTCGGTCGCCGCGAGCCCGTCCATCTCCGGCATCCGGATGTCCATCAACACCACGTCCGGCCGCGTCTGGCGCGCCAGCGCGACGGCCTCCGTCCCGGTGGCCGCCTCGCCGACGACCTCGATGTCGTCCTCGTCCTCCAGGATCGACCTGAACCCGGCCCGGACGAGCCGCTGGTCGTCGGCGAGCAGGACGCGAATGCGGGGCGTGGTGGTCATGCCGGTCAGGTTAGACGCGGCGCCGGCCGAGCCGTCCGACGCATCGGAGTTGACGCCGACGACGCGGGAGCCGGCGGTGGGCCGGACGGGCGGACACCCCCATCGAACAGGTGCGCGATGTCGGGGCGATCCTCAGCGCCCGGGACAACCGACGCTCCGGTTGGACGGGCGCGCCGGCGCGGGCGGTGTGAACCGGGATCAGTCCAGCGCCCGCGTCAGGCGGATCTCCTCCGGCCGATACCCCAGCGCCTCGTAGAAGCGGAGCGCGGTGGCGTTGGCCGCGCCCGTCTGGAGCGTCAGGTGGCGCAGGCCACGGTCGCGGGCCCACCGCTCCGCCGCCGCCATCAGGCGCCGCCCCACACCCTGCCGGGACGCCTGCGCGGCGACGGCGAGTTCGCCGACGTACCCGTCGACCGTGCCCGTGAAGTGGCGCTGCTCCGAGACCGACACCACCCCGACGACCGTGCCGCCGCGCACCGCGACGAAGACTCCGGCCCGCCCTTCGGCCGCCCGGGCCAGGGAGTCGGCCGGCCAGCTCCCGGCGGCCGTGATCGCCGCCGACCGGCCCCGCCAGGCCGCCACGCCTTCAGCGAGCCGGGGCGCCAGCGCCATGACGCCCTCCCGGTCCGTGCCCACCACCGGGCGCACATCCACCACGTCAGGGGTCATCCGTCCGAGTATGGCGGGCCACCGGCCGTTGATAAATGCCGGCAGCGGGCGGCGGCACCCTCCCGGAAACGCGTGATTGGTCTTTCCAAGCGAACGGCTGGGATCACTCACCGGCGAAGGGGGGGCCGGCGCGACGTGCGCGGTGTCGAACGCTGCCGTCAGCGCCGGGGACAGCCGCGGCTCCATCGCGAGGCCCCGGCCGTACCGCTGGCGGATCCCGGCGGCCACCGAGGACTTGCCGGAGGCCGAGTTGCCGCGCAGCATGACCAGCCACCTTCATCCGCCGCACGTTACCGCTCGCGACACCAGTCGGTGAGGCGTTCCGCGAGTGGGTGCCGGGGGCGGTCGGACGGGCCCGTCAGGGAGAGGTGGCGGGAGACGGTGTGGGTCAGCGGCACCATGGTCAGCTGGTGGTCGAGCAGCGTGGCCAGCAGTCCCGGCACCACGGAGACGCCGACGCCGCCGCGCACCATGGCGAGCAGCGTGCCCATGTCCCGCACCCCGTGCGCCCACTGGAACCGGGCGCCGGCCAGGCGGTAGGCGTGCTCGATATACGGCTGGCAGCCGCCGGTGGACAGGATGAACGGGTCGTCCGCCAGGTCGACCGGGTTGATCACCGGCTCGCCGGCCAGCGGGTGGTCGCGGCGCAGCAGCGCCTGGAAGGTGTCGGTCGCCAGGGGGACGCCGGGGGGCGGCTGCCGGCCGACGAGGACGGCGAACTCCACGACTCCGTCGCGCAGCCACTTCCCCACCTCGTCGTCCTCCCCCTCGAGCACCTCGACCCGCACGCCGGGGAACGCCTCCTTCCAGCCGGCGAGCAGCTCCGGAACCACGCCGAGGCAGGCCGACAGCGTCGCGGCGAGCCGCACGGTTCCGGCCGGCTCGCTGCGTGCCGCCGCGGCCAGCTCGCAGACGGTGGCGTGCGCGTCGACGGCCTGTCGGGCCGGGGCGAGGATCCGCTCGCCGAACGGCGTGGGCCGGGGCCGGCCGGGGTCCCGCACCAGCACGGGGACGCCGAGAGCGCGTTCCAGGGTGGCGACGGAGTGGGAGACCGCGGACTGGCTGACGCCGAGCTCGTCGGCCGCGCTGCCGAAGCCGCCGTGGTCGAGGACGGCGAGGAAGGCCCGCAGGTGGGTGATGCCGACGTTCACCACGCTCATGATGCGCGGCGTCCGCGAACATCGCAACGGTGGCCCATGAGCGCCGCTCATGAGGGCCGCGCGCCACTTGTTGGCGACGCGCGCCGGCTCGTGTCCAGAATCGCCGGCATGGAGCGCCATGAACAGGCCCGGTGGCTGCCGGCCTTCCTTGCCCTGTCGCTGATCTGGGGGTCGAGCTTCGCGCTGATCAAGGTCGCGGTGGACGCGGGCGTGGAGCCGGTGTGGGTGGCGCTGTGGCGATGCCTGTTCGGGGCGTTGGCGCTCGCCGCCATCACGGTGGCGCGGCGTGAGGCGTTCCCGCGCTCCCCCGCCACCTGGGGGCACGCGCTGGTGGTGGGGCTCCTGCTGAACTCGGTGCCGTTCGCGCTGCTCGCCTACGGCGAGACCCGGGTCAGCTCGGTGCTGGCCGGGATGGTCAACGCGGCGACGCCGCTGTCCACGCTGCTGTTCGCGCTGGCGCTGGTGCCGGGGGAACGGCTGACGCCGGGCCGGCTGGCCGGCCTCGCCGCCGGCTTCTGCGGGGTGCTGGTGATGCTGGGCGGGGACGTCGGCGACGTGGCGCTGGTCGGCGCCGCCGCCTGCCTCGGCTCGACCCTCTGCTACGGCGCCGGCTTCGCCTACACCCGCCGCTTCTTCGCCGGCCTGCCGGGCTCGGCCGCCGCCCTCTCCGCCACGCAACTCAGCTGTGCGACCGCCCAGTTGATGCTGGCCGCGCCGCTGCTCGGCGGCGCCCCCACCTGGCCGGGATGGCGGGCGGCCGCCGCGCTCGGCACGCTCGGCGCACTGGGCACCGGCGTCGCGTACATCCTCAACCTGCGCGTCATCCGGGAGGCCGGCCCCACGGTCGCGTCGACCGTCACCTATCTGACCCCGCTGTGGTCCACGCTGCTCGGCGTCGTGCTGCTGTCGGAGCCGCTGGGCTGGCGGACGGCCGCCGGCGCGCTGCTGGTGCTGGCCGGGGTCTCCCTGACCCGGGCGCGTGGCGACGGCCGTGGGAAGCTGGGCCATGCCCGTGACCAATCCCTGGCTGGCCGGCCCGGCTCCCGACCGGAAGCTTGACCGCGCGCGGCTTGAAGAGCGTGTCCTCAACCTCCTGTCCTCGCAGAACATGTGCGTGGTGGCCACGACCGGCCAGGACGGGCCGCTGGCCACGCCGGTGCGCTACTTCCACCTGGACCTCACGCTGCTGTTCACGGCCGTGGCCACCTCGCCGAAGATGCGGAACATCGCGGCCGACCCGCGCGTGTCGGTCGGCGTGTTCGCGCCGCTGGTCGGGCAGGCCAGCAGCCGGGGCGCACAACTCTTCGGCCGAGCACGGGTGTTGACCATCGAGGACGCGGAGTTCGAGCACTACTGGCCGGCGTACCGCTGGCAGTCGGACCACATCGAGCGCTCCCGCCCGTTGGACGAGCCGCCCGCCGGCCCGCTGGTGGTGGTCGAGGCCGAGCGCATCGTCTACACGGAGCACTGGCTGCGGCGGGACGGCTACGCGCCGCGCCAGTTCTGGCGGCGGGACGGCTGACCGCCGCGCGATCGCCGGGGTACTCACGGGGGGTTGAGTATCCCGGCGGATGTCGGTCCCGGCCGCGCCACGGGAGTGTGCCGGTATGGAACACGACATGTCGCCCGCCGCCGGCTGCCCCGGCTGCGGCCGGCCCGTGGGGGAGGCCGGCTGCCCGCACTGCGCCGTCGCCGCGCGGGTGCGGGCGATCGACGCGGAGGTGGCGGCGCTCCACGCCCGGGTCTTCGCCCTGCTCGGCGAGCGGGCGGCGCTGCTCGCCGGTCACCACGCCTGGGGGCCCGCGCCGCAACCGCCCGTCAGGGCCGGCGGTGAGACCTCGCGGCCGGCCGCGCGCACCGTGCTGCTGCTGCTCGGCGGCGGGCTGCTGGCGGTGGCCGCCGTCGCCTTCACGCTGCTGAGCTGGGGCCGGCTCGGCCTCGGCGCTCGGAGCGCGGTGCTCGGCCTGTCGACGCTGGCCGTCCTCGCGCTGCCGGTGGTACTGCTGCGGCGCGCCCTGACGGTGACCGCCGAGGTGGTCGCCGGGGTCGGCCTGGTGCTGCTGGCGCTCGACGCCTACGCCCTGCACCGGGTGGTGCTGCCGGGAGTGGACGGCGCCGGGTTCGCCGCCGCCGCGGTGGCGGCCCTGGCCGGTCTGTGGGCGGGTTACGGGCGGCTGCTGCCCGGGCTGCGCGCGGTGCCGCCGACCGCGGTCGGTCTCGCGCAGCCGGTGCCGCTGCTGGCCGCCGTGGCGCTGGACGCCGGGCCGCTCGGCTACGTGTGGGCGCTGCTGGTCGCCGCCGTGGCCGACCTGCCGCTGGCGCTGTCCCCCCGGGGGACGGCCGCGGTGCGGCGGGCGGCGGCGGTCGGCGGGCTGCTCGGGGCGGTGCCGGCGCTGCTGCTCGCGGCCGCGCTGTCGGTCGAGGCGACCGAGGTCGGCGGGGCGCTGGAGGCGGCGGCGCCGCTGCTGGTCGGGGCGGCGGCGCTGGTCTTGGCCGGGCACCGGGGCGCCGGGTTCGGCACCGCGGCGAGGGTCTCGTGCTGGGCCGGGGCGACGCTGGCGCTGCTCGCGGCGGTCGGGGGCCTGCTGCGGCTGCCGCTGCCGTCGGCGGAGTGGCAGGCGGTGGGATATCTGGCGTGTGCGGCGGGGGCGTTGGCCCTGTCCGTGCTGCTGGTCGGGTGGGGGCGCGAGGCGGCGCTCGGCTCGGCCGGCGCGGCCGGTCTTGTGCACCTCGGCGCGCTGCTGTGGTGTCTGCCGGCCGTGGTGGAGGCCGTGACGGCGCCGGCCGGGTGGGCGGCGCGCGTCTGGTCGGGAGCGCCGGGCGGCCCGGCGCGGGAGGCGCTGGGCCCCGACCTCGCCTGGTCCGGCGGGGCGACCACGGCGGCGGCGCTCACCATGGCGGCGTTCAGTGCCGTGGTGGCGCGCCGACTGCCGGACGCGGACCGGTGGCGGAGTCCGCTCGACCTGGCGGCCTGGGCGGTGGCCGGTGCGGCCGGGTCGGCGTGGGTGCTGGCCTCCGGGCTGCCGTACCCGGCGGCCCTGGCGGCGCTGACCGCGCTGGCGGTCGCGCTCCTCGCGGTCGCGTCGGTGACCGCGGCGCCGGGCCCGGGCGGGGTCGGCCTGGTGCTGGCGGTGACCACCGGGTGCTGGGCGCTGGCCGAGCGGCCGGCGACGCCGGCGGTACTCGTGGTGCTGGGCGCGGTGTTCGCGGCCGCGGCCTGGCGCGCGGCGCCGCCGGCACACCGGGCGGTGGCCT